>CAYUUC010000381.1:0-3355 GCA_964447635.1 uncultured Spirochaetia bacterium | reverse complement strand
AAGGCATCGCAAAAGAGTTGGCTGCGATGTAAAAAAATGTGCCGCTCAATATTGGCTAAGATAATTATATATGTGATGATATATTAGGAAAAAAACAAGGATAATATGATGAACAATATTAAACCATCTACTAAAATCGTATTCATATCGCTCATTACCAATTTGCTGGCCGGGATATTGTATATATTAACTATGGGCTTGGGATGGGGTGAATACATTGATATACTCTCGATTATCACAACCACCGCCGGTCTATACATAGTCATAATGATACCCAAATCGATAGTAGAAAAGTTCTTTGCCAGACCCATCGATCGAGCTTTGAAAGAATATAGCATAAATGGACAATTGTCTGATGAAGCTTTATCACGAGTAAATAAAGCTCATTTCCGTCTATCAGTCTTCAGCTTCATCATACAGAACGCAGCGGTTCTGGTTGCCTACTCTATAGGTGTATCATTCGTACTGAGAAGCGACTTAGAGCTGTTTTACTACTTTAAAGACGGGATACATACTATCTCTGTATTCCTCCTAGCAAGTATAGCCCAGGTAATCATATACAATATAATCATAGCAAAAGTCAAGACCCGTCTTAACATTCACACCCTAAAGAGCAATGTGAGGCGTGTATCCATAAGGTTTAAAATTGGGATAACTGTACTGGCACTCATCCTGATGGCTGGTGACTATGCCTTCTTCTTCTCAGATATAACCATACTAAAGATACCCTACGAGTTAGGCATCACGATAGGAGATAGGGATAAGGCTCGTGTTAATGACCCGATGGAACAGGAACAGGTGCTTAGGGAACATCTGAACAGTATAGAAGTGCTTATCAGGGAGCTTTCCGAAGACAAGCAGGAGCTGGAGACAAGTATCGATGAATATGCCGAAGAAGGCTTCACCAGGGAGAAGTATGTTGAACTCATCTATAGGTTTAGGGAGACCTACCTAACCAAACCCATTCACGATATCAGATACCGAAACACCATGATATACCTAGCAGCAATAGCGATGATACTGGGTATCGGCTTCATTATAGTCCTTATACTTACTCAAGAGCTGAGATATCAAATCCAAACAATAATGAATAAAACCTCGCAAATGGGCGAGGAGCGTGACAAGAAAGACCTATCCACAAGACTCGTCATAACCAGCATAGACGAAATTGGCATGCTGACCAACCAATTCAACATAATCCTAAGCAACCAGGAGAACGATATCATACGGTTAAAACAGCTTGCCGGGAAAGTCTCTATATCAGAAAAGGAACTTAGCAAATCTGTCAACGAATTCACAGAGCTGGTAGATAGTGTAAGCAAGAAGAGCCATGAAGTCATCAACCACTCGGAAGAACAGATTAGCATAGTCTCTGGAGCGAGGGGAAACATCAATGCTATTATAGAAGCAGTTAACCACATCCACGGGAAGATATCCCAACAGGCATCCTTGGTTGAGGAAACCTCATCAACCATAAACGAAATCATGCAAAGCATCATATCCACGAATAGCACGATGAACACAGCTAACCATATTACTCAGGAACTCTCCCGAGTAGCAAAATCCGGCTCGGAATACATAAAACATAACAACGAGAAGATGGATGAGATAAAGACCTACTCCGACACAGTATCAGAGAAGATAACCAGCATCAGCCAGGTAGCGAAGAAGACCAACCTGCTTGCTATGAATGCCTCCATAGAAGCTGCCCATGCAGGTAGCTCCGGGAAA
Organism: uncultured Spirochaetia bacterium; assembly: GCA_964447635.1. GTDB lineage: Bacteria > Spirochaetota > UBA6919 > CAYUUC01 > CAYUUC01 > CAYUUC01. The sequence continues at coordinate 1,624 of CAYUUC010000381.1, read as the reverse complement.
GGCTTTGCCGTGGTAGCTGATGAAATAAGGAAACTCGCCGAAAGCACTTCTCAAAGCTCGAAAGAGATAATAGAGCACATCACCAGAATGATAGAGCTTATCGATGAAGGAGTCAAAGTCAGCGATGATACAGGGAAAGTCTTTAACGATATCCTTAAGAATGTGATTAAGACCCGGGAGCTGACCGAAGAAGTGAACTCCACCCTGGGACAGCAGAAGATAGGAGCTGAGGAAATCATAAGCTCTGTGGAGAATATGGTCGAATCTTCGGAAAGTATTAAGGACTATACATCATCCCAAAAGGATAAGAGCGAAGAGCTACAGTCCATCAACGAAAAGCTTACCCGCTCCGCCAAAACGATTAATCAATTCACAGAATCCCAGCAGGAAGAAGTGGAGCTTATCAATGAAGCAATATCAGTCCTTAAAGAAGTAGCGAACTATAACAAAGAAGCGGTAAACCAGCTTAAAGAGATGACGGAAAGCTATATCATAAATGAAAAGAAGCATACCGGCATCAAAAGCGTTGAACAGAAATCCATACCCGGTGAATAACCTCACCATAGATGGTCTTAGTCCGGTATATGGTAATGATGGTTGTGGAGGGTGAAACCGCCGAAGCTGTCATTAGTCAGCTTTTTGCTCCCATCATAGATTATGTCAACGATTCCCATAGCCACGCTGAGGGTCTTTATATCCCACTCACCATTCACTATCGGTCTTTCCTTACCTTTAATACAATTGATAAAGTGGATAATCTCGTTCTTAAGCGGGTTTTCTGTGGTTATGTATAGGTTTTCGATGAACATTTTCTCATGATACTTAAGCTCCTTCTTGTCTACCTCATATCCGGTTGTGGTTCTCTTATGTATAGAGATTTCCTCTTTGAAGTAGTCCAAGAAGATATCGCTTTTTTCCTGGAATAGATGGAGACTCCTAATCTTATCCTGAGAGAGGCGACTTGCAGTGAGGTCAACGATGCATCCATTCTTAAATAATAGGTTAACCTTCGCTATATCCTCAAAGTCCGTATAGACCGACTTTCCAAAAGCGGATATCCTATCCACCTCGGACTCGAGCAGTAAGTGTATGATATCGATGTCGTGTATCATCAAATCCAAAACCACGCCGATGTCTTTGATTCGATCGCTCCTGGGCTGAAGTCTCTTAGTCTCTATGAGATAGGGAGTATGAAGGAGCTTCTTTATACCGCGAACAGTCCCCCTGAACCTTTCAAGGTGTCCTACCTGGAAGATGAGACCCTTCTTCCGTGCAGTGTTTACGAGTTCTTCCGCCTGCTTTAGATTATTGGTGATAGGTTTTTCTACGAGTACATGAACATTCTGCTGGAACGCCTTCATGGTTTCCTCGTAGTGTAGATAAGTTGGAGCAGCGATGCATACCGCATCCACCTTATCGAGTAGTTGTTCGTTATCTGTATAATATGGTATATCGTACTTCTGACCAACCTTAAAGGCTGTTTCTTCGTTAATATCTGATACTCCTACCAATTCCACCCCTGAGTTTAGGGAAGATAAGATATTAGTGTGATATAGACCCATGTGACCGACCCCGATCACCCCTATTTTTAACCGTTTCAAAGCTTTTGCTCCTTAAGTTAGGT
>CAYUUC010000380.1:0-3356 GCA_964447635.1 uncultured Spirochaetia bacterium | reverse complement strand
GGAAAATGATTATTTTTTTCATTTTCTAATCCTTATTTAAAAAGCTTTTGATATAGGTTTGGTCATTAATATAACGATAAAAATTCCAATACCTAGTATAGAAATAATCGATACAGTTAATTCTTGACCTTCCATATTTTTATAAAAGATATAGAAAGTTCTTATTGCTAGTAGAGTGATAAACACCAAGATATGGATTATTCTTCCCAAATTATTTAGTCTAAACATCATGATAGAAGCAGAAATATTTAATATGGTTAATATTCCATATAAAATATTTACTAATAAATTATCATAGTTTTTACTAAATGCTTCAGATAAAACCATGAAAAAATCCGAAGAATTATCAATCCTTCCGAAATGGTTTATAATATAATCCATAATAGGTTTTATTAGAGTATATAAAGCATATAGGCTCAGCAATAAGAATCCTATAGCTAATATTTTAACGATGATTTTATTGATTATGGGTTTTTCTGGCTTATAATATTTATTTTGATTGATTCTTTCCCTTAATCCATCATCTATTAAATCATCGTACTTATCTAATTCTATCACATTATCTTTTTTTTTCTTATTTATATCTTTCATATATATATACCTTACTACTCTTAGTTTTCGGTTGGATATTAAATAGAATTAAGTTTACCAATTAAAATTAAAATAGGTTTTATATAAAGTTATAGCGGATTAACATTTAATGAATTTAGATGTGTATAAATTCACATTTAAATAAGATTTAGACTAAAGTTTTCCTTATCGTAATGTAATTTGTATTAATCAATGGTACTGACAATATCAAAAAAATCTACAAGCCTGGTTAGTTCAAAAACTCTTTTAACATTAGGACTATTGCACTTTAGTTTTAAGGTTCCTCCTAAATCTTTAATATCGGTAGCTGAAGAAATTAAAACACCAATTCCGGAACTGTCAATATAATCTACTTCATCTATATCTTTAATAATATTAATTTTATCTTTGTCCATAAGTTCATTAATCGTATCTCTAACTTTTGGAGCATTATATAAATCTACTTCTCCTACAATCTCTACGATAACTCTGTTGCTTTCTTCAGTTGTATTGACTGTCATTCATATTCTCCATTAACTTCATAAGTTATATATTTAAATTGCCTATAATATACCTTATATTAAGGTTATCGTCTAAATAGAAAAGATTAATTAACTTCATTATTACATAATAAAAAAACAATCGAAATTAATCAACTAATTTGAAGATATTGTATTTAAGACTATCCATACTTAACCATAACCAAATAAGCCCTGACTTTGATACTCCGTAGTTATTATAAAACAATTCCAATATATTCTTAGAATCTGGGTCAATCTTTAGTTTAACTTTAATATTTTCGGTTTTGTATTTCTCTATTCGCTTTACATGGTTTACTATTAATGATTTAGATTTTGATAATTTAACAATTTTGCACATCTTCCGGATTTCTTCTTGGATTGCTTTTTCTAATGATATCCCTTCTTTTAAATTAATCTTAAAATTGTTAATAGTTGATGCGGGTAATTCAAGTATAATCTCTTCTGTTGGTCCGTCATACTCATTTAGATTAAGTAATTTTTCTATCTTTTTTTTGTTTAATGATGAGGTATTAGAAAGGTTTGTTTCTATATATTTAGTATTTAAGTTATCTTCCTGGCTCTCGTTGGAGCTAACACTCCCTTTTTCTACTTTATTTATAGGAATGGTTTTAATCTTATCTTTTTTGGTTTCGTTTATTAAGTTCTCCTTTTTAACTTCTTCTTTGATTATATTATTTGTATTATTGCTTATTGTTTCTTTATTACCGATATTGTTTTTCAATTCCCCGTTATTCTCTATCCATAACCATAACAGAGCAGATTGTGTTATATCATGTTTACTACGGAAATCTTTTAATGTTTTGCTGGATTCGGGGTCAACTTCTGTTACAACATACCTTTTGTTTATGTTTGTTTCTTTTTCCAGTTCTTCCACTTTATTAATTATAAAAGAATAATTATTTATGTTTTTTAAAAAATTGCACATTTTTTTTATTTCTTCTGTTAAAGTCTTTTTGAAACTACTCTTTTTTTCTAATTTGTCTTTATATTTATTTATAACTTTAACAGGAAGTTTAAAAGACATTGGTGAACCACTTTCCACAATACCCTCCCTTTATTTATATTCCTCTATTTATATTTATAAGACTGTTATTGTATTTCTCGGTATTTCCAAGAAAGACTTAATTATAAATAAACCAAAAACTGTATATATTTTTTCAAAGTATATATTTAATATAAATTTATTATTTAAATAATATAATAACTTAGTTAACTATTAAATAATTACTTAATATGAAATATAATAATAATTCTTATTTTATGGTACCAAATTTTTTAAAAGGTAAAACTCTTATCATTGGTGTTCCTATTATCAAATCTTCCCTTAAAATACCCCAATCATCACTATCCAAACTCCTATCCCTATTATCTCCTAATACAAAATAATAATTATTTTTAATCTTATATTTATATGTTTCTTCATCAAAATTGATTAAATCCAAATTGGTTTCCTCATCTATTCTGTTTAGACAATTCTTACTCCGCCATTCATCACTCATCTTTTCACCATTGATCTTTATACTCATTATGGTCTCTGCTCCATTCTTATCTAAGGTTAAGATATCCCCTTTTTGGGGTATATATATTTCCTGGTTTTTATCATGGTTATAATTATTTAATATAGGTAGATTGCCTGAGTATTGTATAGTATATGATTTATCTTTATTGTATTCCTTAAAGATAGATACTTTTCTAAAAGCGTTCTTCTTGCTTATTGTAGATACAAACTCTCTTCTGAGCATTTTCCCGTTAATATAAATCTGATGTGATGGATTATTGATTATCTGTAATCTATCTCCAGGTTCTGCGATTACCCTTTTAATAATTATCTTGTCCCTATCTTTTTTCCACTCGAAATTTATACGGCCCAATGTGATGAAGTCTATTAGTTCTTGAAACCATGTTCCTGGTTTATAATTTATACTGTGGAAAATTATTATATCACCTCTTTGATGTTTGGTGATAGAAGCAATTTTAGCATTGACTACCGGTATGATTGGTCCATTGGTTAATTTCCATACTAATAATTCATTGTTGTTTTGGAGTGTAGGTTCCATGCTTGTTCCGTCTATATTGTATGCTTCGATAAGGAAAATTCTCAATACTGTGGTTATCAGGAAGGCAATAAGGATTAATATTAATATATCTTTTATAGTTTTTAGGATTTTTTTCATAATCTAATGTTATATTCCATTCCTATGTATTATTGTGTTAAGATTTTTCTAAATAACCATAATATATTTG
>CAYUUC010000379.1:0-3362 GCA_964447635.1 uncultured Spirochaetia bacterium | reverse complement strand
ATAAATCTATTTAGGTTTGGATAGTAAATATATTGTTTTTTCTTAATATAATAAGCCCTATGTCGAATTTAAACAAATATAGAACAATATTGGAGTAAAAAAATGCCTAAAAAGAAAATGGATTTTGAAGCCTCTTTAGATAGGATTGCTGAGATTTCAGAATACTTAGAAAAAGAAGAATTGAAGTTAGAAGATTCAATGAATTTATATAAAGAAGCTATGACACTAATAAATAATTGTAAAGACCAGTTGGAAAGAGCAGAAAGAGAAATATATATTTTAAGAGAAACTCCTGAAGATATTCATAATGATGAGGATTCTAAACAACTGGATGGAGATAAAAACACAAAAATATCCAAAAAAACTAAAAAGAAAATGAAATCACAAAATAAGGAGAAAGATATTAGCTTCGAATTATTTTCTGATATTGAATCTTTCGAAAATAATGATAAAGAGAATAACTAAACATTAAAATTTTTTATTTGTAGAAATCTATATACTTAAAAATAATCAAAAGTCTATCTTCTTATTTATTCAACAATTGACATATCCAAATTTTTTTTATAAAGAATTTCTATCATTATATCTTTATCATAAAGGATTATATCAATATATTATAATCAATCAATGTTTACATTTTAAAAGGATTATAATCAAACATATAATTTTATCAATAGACTTTTTGGCAGGTTTTATTAATATTATGATTGGATATTAAATATCACTTTTCTTTATTTAACCTGAAGTTTAATAATAACATCTAATCGGAATATTCTACGGTAATAGTGTCTTCCTCTGAATAGCTCTCACCATTTCGGATATGAGCTATAATCGGTGCATCAAAATCAAAATCAAAATACAATATTTTATCTACCAGACCATCACAGGGGTCATCGTTAAAGTCATGGAACAGAAAAAGATTAATCTGTGTGGGATAGGACTCCATCACATTTCCATCCCAAACCATTGTAAATCCGTGATCCACACAACCACCGCTATAGGTCACCTCTAATACCAGAACTGCTTCGTTGGTTATGTAAGCATTATTAAATTCCACACCACCATCATCTTCATACTCATCGAATGAGCCGTCATTATCAAGAATAATGGGTTGGACGTCATAGTTACCATCACCGTTATCATCATTATCGGACTTGTTGCCGATATCCGGTGCTCCGTTGTTATTTCCTATGGTACATCCCAATAGCAAAACTGATAAAGATACTATTAAAATAAAATAAATTAACTTTTTCATAATTTGATCTCCTTTAAAAAATTAGATTCTTCTGCAAAAATTATGTATTAATCAAGAGATTTTATATTTTCTATTTAAAATATCCATGCTTTTCATGTTATATCCTTACTTTTCATAAGGCTCAGGGGTATTTTAAATAAAAAACTTTTATAATCTTGCAGAAGAACCATATTATAGTTATATAGAAAATATAAAGTCTAAAGTAACTTTAGAGTCAAATAATGAATAAAAAAAATGAGGAAAATACCCTTTCATAAGGAATATTGATTTTTCCTTTCGACAAAAACTCTGTGATTTTTTATATATTAATAAGTTGTAATTTTATTATTTTTATTAAATATATATATAAGATATTATTTTAATATATAAAATATTCATTATCTATTTGTAATGTTTTATGGTACTATTCATATGCTATATTATAGTAATATTATTTAATATTAAAGATGGAATCTGTTTTCTGATTTAGTATTGTGGGATAGATTAAAATTTATCTAATTTATAAAAAAATAACACTCTTATATAAAATAGAATAATAAGTATATAACGAATTTATACATTTTGAAGTGTAATTAATAATCATTACCATTTATCAATATTATCTATGAAATTTTTGATTTTATTAATCATCGTTGTGATAAAATGCTTTCCAGTACTTCTTTTTCCTTCCTTTTTTGTCCTGAAATTTATAATAAACTCATTAATAATCTTTCTTAGAAAGAGCTGATTATCTTTAGAAAGGTTATGACCAAATGATATCTTTTTATGATATGTTTCTAGAGATAGATATGTCTTGGTATTCTTCTTCCCACTTCTCTTTTTTAAAGCACATGTAATTAAATCATTTATACTAATCTTATAGTTCTTCTTCCATAGAGAACCTAATGACCGGTGGAGATGTATATATTTAGTATTAAGAATGATATAAGTATTACCAAATAATCCCTGCAAATTTCTTCCGAATCTTTTAGGAATGTCTATGTAAACTCCTTCAGGGGTAGGATTTATTGTTATTTTAGATTTGGATGGTAATTTATTGTTAAAAAGTTTAGCATACATATCATATCTAGTGTCATATTTATTAATTAAATCATGGTTACCTTTTAGTATCTCTAATGCTTCCATAGCTGTTGTAATTCGTTTATTCTGGTCTGGTTCTATCATCAAATTTAGTATTAGACTTAACTTTCTTGAGTTTAATGCAGTATTTTCTATATTTGGTTTTAAATTTTCTTGCTCTAATAATCCAGGATGCTTTCCTATAAGCATATATAAAGCAGTCATTCCCAATGAATATAAATCAGATGAAGGATTAGCTCTACCTATTGTTTGTTCTGGAGACATATATCCAAAAGTCCCCACTACTGTGGATGAATCTGTAACATTAGTACTTATATAATTTTGTACTCCTCCTAAATCCACTAAGTATGCTTTACCTTTATCATCGATTATAATATTTTTTGGGTTTATGTCTCTATGTATTATAGGTGGTTTTTGTTCTTGAAAATATACCAGAACCTTAAGAATCTGTCCCATAATGTTCATAATTTCAATCTCAGTAAATCTTTTTCCCGACTTTACCATTTGCTCAATGTTTATCCCTTTGATATATTCTTGAACAGTAACATATGCTTTATCGTTGTCATAGTCTATTGTAAAACTTTCAATAAAATCGGGCATATTTTTATGTGACAGGGTTTCTAGAGTATTAGCTTCTCTTTCAAAAAGTTCAATATATTTCCAATCTTTAGCTTTTGTTAATAAAAGGATTTTAACCACAACATCACTTAGTTCAATCTGGTCCGTAGCAAGGAAGGTTTCCGTTATATTACCTTCATTTAGTTTTGCTCTAATTGTATATCTATCCTTTAATATTTTACCAATTTCCATAAAAACTCACTATATTTAATACTATCATTAAAATAATAATATTTTATATAAAAGAAGAAGTTATAAAGGATGGTTAACTATGATTAAACAAAGAAGTTTTCTATAAATTGTTTAATCGTAATTAATGGTTTGTGTAATTTCACCATTATTATAAAATTCTATTTTTGTTATATTTCCTTTAGTATCATAATAAGACCAAAAATCTTGCTTTAATCCA
>CAYUUC010000378.1:0-3363 GCA_964447635.1 uncultured Spirochaetia bacterium | reverse complement strand
GTTGGTCCAAAAAGCTTTTTATCCTCTTTTTATATGGGTTTAAGCATATCCTGTGCTTTATTTATGTCTATGTTAATTGTATATCCTATCTATTCTGCATTCATTTTACCTTTAGGTCTATGGTATTTAGATTTACTAATTATAACATTTATCACTGTTCTTATCTTAACAACAGTAAACAGGTTGATTAAAGAGCATCTTCGATCGATATATCATAAAATTGGGATTTATTTTCCGATTCTGATATTCAATTCTGGAGTATTTGGTGCATTATTTAGTATGGATGTTAAATATGTCTATGATTATCCATCAGCTTTAATTTATGCCCTTGCTTGTGGTTTGGGTTATACACTAGCTCTAATTTTTGTTAATATGATTAAAAATAGTATTGATGAAACTAAATTACCAGAAGTTTTTAAAGGTATACCAATAACTTTGATTGTAACCGGAATTGTTTCTATGATATTTCAATTTCTTGGAAGTATAATAGAATTAGTTTAGATATAGTTTTATATTAATTCATCCACTGATATAGAGTTTCTAATTAAAGGAAGGTTTTGTTTATACATCTGCTTAGCAAGTCCAAGATTATTAATTTTCGATGTTAATAAACTATATTCATTATACATCATATCGGTAAAAATGTCTTCTGTCATTCCTCCATATAAAGGGTCATCCTCTTTATTTAAAGTATTTCTCATGGATTTAAACATCATATTAACGAACATTGATTCCAACTCTACTGCGGAGTCCAATAATTTTTTTTCCATCTGGTTTCTAGGAGCTAATTCCTTATCTATACCTATAAATTTACCGCCGGTACTATCATTTATATTATTTAGAATTTTAGAAAACTTTTTATTTTTTAAGCTGTTTATCCTATTTCGTATTTTCTGTGAATCTAAATTATTATTCAGTTTACTAAGATTATTCTTAACTTGGTTATCGTTAAAATTAAAATTATTCTGGGGATTTATCGAAAAATTCATATTCATATCCTTTTTACAATAGTTATCTCTTTAGATTAACAGCAGTTGCTAACATCTGGTCAGAGGCTTGGATAGCCTTTGAGTTAAACTCGTATGCTCTTTGTGCAACAATCATATTAACCAATTCATCGACGATTTCAACATTGGACATCTCTAAGAAACCTTGCTGAAGTTGACCAAAACCATTAGATCCTGGTGTCCCTTCATATGCAGCCCCACTGGCTACCGTTTCTTTTAGTAGATTACTGCCAGTAGCTTTTAATCCTGCTGGATTAACGAAGTTATACAGTTTGAGATAACCTACCACTATAGGTTCCTCTGTTCCAGGAATTCTTACAGCTACAGTTCCATCAGTTCCTATACTCAATGATTCATTAAAGTAATCTTTTGGAAGTGTTACTGGAGGGTCAATATAAAAATTACCATTTTCGGTTACTAAATCACCATTAGCATCTATAGACAATTTACCTGCCCTGGTATATGCTTCACTACCATCTTCCAATCTTATTTTAAAGAAACCGGATCCCATTATCGCTACATCAAACAGGTTATCAGTGACCTGTAGTTTCCCCTGTTGATGAAGTTTTTGCGTTGATGCGGGTTTAACTCCGGTTCCCATTTCAATAGGGGTAGGGAAGGTGGTATTAATTGTATTCTTTGTTCCGGGTTCTCTTAATGTTTGATAGTACATATCCTGAAAGTCTACTCGGTTCTTTTTGAAACCTATTGTATTAACATTGGACAGATTATTTGATATTGTATCAATATTGGTTTGTTGTCCAATCATACCACTTGCTGCTGTATATAATGATCTAATCATTTATCTAACTCCTTATATTATTATAAATATATATTATATTCTTCCTAAAGTATTTGATATAATACCCATTATCTCATCTGATGTTTGAATTGATTTTTGATTGGCTTCATAAGCCCGTTGTGTTTCAATCATCTTAACCATTTCACTTACTATATTAAGATTAGATGTTTCTACAAAGCCCTGTTTGACTAATGGACCACCATTCGTACTGTTTAATTCTATTATTCCTTTGCTTTGTGGAGATTCAGCATATAGATTATGTCCTTCTTTCTTTAATCCTCGTAAATCACCGAAAGTGACCACTTTAAGCCTATCTACGATTTCTTCATAATCAAATGAGTTTTCTTCTTTATCTACAAATTCTCCTATTTCATTACTGTATTTACTATTTCTCATAATATATCCCTGTTCATCAACGCGGAAATTATTATTCTGAACTCTTATTGGTCCATTTTCACCTAAGACCTTATATCCCTCTTGAGTTACCAGGAAAGAGTTTTCATCTACTACAAATGAACCATCTCTAGTATACCGATGTCCTCTGTCTGTTTCCACAACAAAGAATCCTTCCCCAACTAAAGCTAGGTCAAAGTCGTTTTCGGTGCTTCTTAGATTTAATCCTTGTGTAAAATCTGTATAAACATCATTCAATTCTACACCTGTTCCCATTTTCCCTATGATTGGAGCTTTATCATATGAACCTAGTGGGAAATTATGTAAACCATCATCATTTATCCGACTGAGTAGCATTTCAGGAAAGGATTTGAATATGGATACATCTTTTTTATAACCATTAGTACTAGCATTAGCAATATTATTAGATATTACATTCATGTTATTCCATTGAGCCATCATACCAGAAGTAGCTGTGTATAATCCTTTTACCATAGTTATAACCTCTTTAAGATTTATTGTTTATTATTTTTTATATCAACTAATAATCTTGATTTTTAAGATGTTATTTGATATTTTATTGTTAATAACTTATTTGTTCTTCACTACTTTTAGTGTCGGATATAATAATAAAAACTATAGATTATATTATGATTAAAAAAGGTTAGAATTCACTTTTATATAAAATCCAAAATAATTATTAGGAGGATGTTTAATGTCCCAGGATATAACAGATAGTACTTTTGAGAACGATGTATTAAAATCGGATATTCCAGTAGTGGTTGATTTATGGGCTGAATGGTGTGGTCCATGCCGTAAATTAACTCCCATTCTAGAAGAAGTTGCAGAGGATTTCGAAGGTAAAGTTAAAGTAGTAAAGCTAGACGTTGATAATAACCCAGCTACCGCTCAAAAATATGGAGTTGCTAGTATTCCTACTCTTTTATTTATTAAAGATGGAGAATTAATTGCTCAAAGTGTCGGTTTAAGACCTAAAGCTGAATTAGTAAAGCTATTCAATAAGATGATTGGATAATTTTTTTTATACTTTTTTATAATAGTTCATATCTTTTTTTAAACCAATAAAAATAAATATTTGTAAAATCACAAAAACATAGATAATCTTAACATTATCAAAATCATTTCTTATATAGGTTTTTT
>CAYUUC010000377.1:0-3366 GCA_964447635.1 uncultured Spirochaetia bacterium | reverse complement strand
AAGATACGTTACACAAAAAATTAGTGAGGTTAAGGATATTAGTGTAATCGATACCGCAAAACAGTTATTGGAAAATGCAAAAGATATCTTCAATATTAATGTTTAATTAAATATTAAGAATTTTCTAATATTACTTGTGAATAATCCTTGAACAATCTTAGTGTCAAAATGACCCCGAAAAAATAAATTCTTAACAGTCTTTTTTTATATACTATTCATATTCATTTTATATTATATTAATATTGTATATCGTTTTGAACATTATCATAAAATATAATTTGGGAGAATTAGTATGAGTAAGAAATATGTATTTTATTTTGGTGAAGGAAAAGCTGAGGGCAACACCGCTATGAAAAACATCCTGGGTGGAAAAGGTGCAAACCTTGCCGAAATGACCAATCTAGGCGTTCCAGTTCCTCCAGGATTCACCATTTCAGCTGAAGTTTGTGATTATTACAATAAACACAACAGTAACTATCCTGAAGAACTAGAAGGTCAGGTAAAAGAAGCTTTGAATAAGCTCGAAAGTATGATGGGTAAAAAACTAGGCGACCCTAATGACCCACTACTAGTTTCAGTTAGAAGTGGGGCTGCCGTTTCTATGCCTGGTATGATGGATACTGTACTTAATTTGGGACTCAACCCTGACTCCGTCCAAGGAATGATAAAGAAAACTGGTAATGAAAGATTCGCAAGAGATTCTTACAGAAGATTCATTACTATGTTCTCAAACGTTGTTATGGGTATGGACACCGAAGACTTCGAAAATATCATGGACGAAATTAAAGAGAAAAAAGGCGTAGAGAATGATACAGAATTAGACGCAAATGATTTGAAAGAACTCGCGGATAGATATCTAAAACTATACAAAGAAAAACTAGGTGAGGATTTTCCACTCGACCCTAAGGATCAACTATGGAAAGCTATCAACGCTGTATTCGGTTCGTGGAACAATAAAAGAGCTATCACCTATCGAAAATTACACAATATAACGGGCTTACTGGGAACCGCAGTAAATGTACAATCTATGGTATTCGGAAATATGGGTGAAGATAGTGGAACAGGTGTAGCATTCAGTAGAAATCCTTCTACAGGAGAAAATATTATGTACGGAGAATATCTGATGAATGCACAAGGTGAAGATGTTGTAGCAGGTATCAGAACTCCTCTTAAAATATCAGACCTCCAAGATAGGAATCCAAAACTATATAAGGAATTTGTAGATATCGTAGATAGACTCGAAAAACACTATAAAGATATGCAGGATATGGAATTTACTATTCAAGAAGGTAAATTATACTTCCTACAAACCAGAACAGGTAAAAGAACTGCTCAAGCCCATGTCAGAATAGCAAGCGATATGGTTAGGGAAAACCTAATAGACGAAAAAACCGCTGTGCTAAGAGTTCCACCAGAATCTATAGAACAACTCCTACACGATAGAATAGACCCTAAAGCAGAAAGAGAAGTTATCGGAAAAGGATTACCCGCATCTCCAGGGGCAGCTGTAGGTAAAATCGTATTCACCGCTGAAAGAGCCGTTGAAATGGCTGACAAAGGAGAAGAAGTAATACTCGTTAGAAAAGAAACATCACCTGAAGACATCGAAGGGATGAACGCCGCTAAAGGTATCCTAACCTCAAGAGGTGGTATGACCAGCCATGCCGCTGTAGTAGCAAGAGGTATGGGTAAATGCTGTGTAGCCGGGTCAGATGATTTAAAAATAAACTACAAAACAGAGTCTTGCACCATAGGGAGTCAAGAGTTCAAAGAAGGTGACTATATAACTCTGGATGGAACACTAGGTGAAATAAATAAGGGGAAACTCCCTCTCATTCCACCAGATTTAAGCGGAGACTTCGGAACCATAATGGATTGGGCAAACAAATATAGAAAACTGGGAGTAAGAACAAATGCTGATACTCCTAAGGACTCACAAACCGCTAGAAAATTCGGGGCGGAAGGGATAGGATTATGTAGAACTGAACACATGTTCTTCGATGAAAATAGAATTAAATCTGTTCGTAAAATGATTCTAGCTGATGACCCTGAATCCAAAGAAAAATATATCTTCGAACTTCTACCATATCAAAAAGAAGATTTCATCGGTATATTTGAAGCTATGGAAGGTCTACCAGTTACTATAAGACTATTAGACCCACCTCTACACGAGTTCCTACCAGAAGACCCCAAACTCCAAGAGAACTTAGCTAAGGAGATGGAAATAAGCCTGGATGATATAAAAGCAAAAATCGAAAGTTTAAGCGAATTCAACCCTATGTTAGGTCATAGAGGATGTAGACTAGGCATAACTTTCCCAGCTATATATGATATGCAAGTTCAGGCTATAGCAGAAGCCGCCGTGGAAGTGAAAAAATCCGGTAAAAAAGTACTACCAGAAATCATGATACCTCTCGTAGGACACGTCAAAGAATACACCATTTTAGAAGAATCTGTAAGGAACATAGTTAAAAAAGTTCAAGAAGAGAAAGGATATGCTTTCGATTATAAAGTAGGAACCATGATAGAAGTACCAAGAGCTTCAGTAATAGCAGACCAAATAGCAAAACATGCCGAATTCTTCTCCTTCGGAACTAACGACCTGACTCAAATGGGATGTGGCTTCTCAAGAGATGATGCTGGTAAGTTCTTAGGCGATTATGTCGGTAAATATAATATATATCCACAAGACCCATTCCAGTCTATAGATATAGATGGAATCGGCGAATTGGTAAGAATGTCTTGTGAAAAAGGAAAAATGACCAGACCGGATATTAAACTGGGAATATGTGGAGAACACGGAGGAGAACCTAAATCAGTAGAATTCTGTCATAATATAGGATTGAATTATGTTAGCTGTTCACCATACCGGGTTCCAACAGCAATTCTAGCAGCAGCACACGCTGCAATAAAAGAAGAAAGAACCATAGGCGGCGTCGATGTTAAGACTGCCCTGGAAAGACTTCAGGAAGTATTGAAAACCGGTGATATCAAACTTATACTTAAAGAAGTGGAAAGACTCTTAAAAGATATGGAAGTCAAAGACCCCATTGAGCAACTAGACGAGGCTGTTAGATATATCGGTAAAGAAATTCAAGAACCTATTCAAAAATTTATGAAACAGGTTGAAGATATATTCAAGAAATAACTCTAACATATTCCTTTTAGACATGGTTGGTGAAAATTCTATAATCTATAAATAGATTAATTTATACGAGGGGTCTACCATTCGTTGGTTTAGACCCCTTTTTCTGTGATTAACCATATTTTGGTTATAATTAATTCTATATATTAGTGTTTATATATAAGCAAATTTTATTAAATTTACTTTTTTACTATATTTACAACAATAAAATAATTTAAACT
>CAYUUC010000376.1:2104-3381 GCA_964447635.1 uncultured Spirochaetia bacterium | reverse complement strand
CTTACTGATTAATCTAATATTATCATTATATAAAACCGGAATAACAAAGATGGAAGAAAATAAGCTGAAAAATTTGATAATTGATGTCTTCTTAAAAGAAATCCCAATTATAGGAAATAAATATGGTAAACTAGACAATTTAGGAAATAGTGGATTGACTAGAAATTTTGATGAGTATATATTTTCAATCCCATATAGACTGGAGAAATTTATTCAAAAGTCCTCCGGCTGGGATGTTCCTGATGCGGCTATTCCTACTTTGATTGAAGCTTCCCGCATTTTTGGCTTTTTTACCTTCGCTGAATTGTTAACTTCCAAAGTTTGGCATGAAAGAATCGCTGCTGAGCTTAAATGTAAAATGGACTGGTTTAAAGCTTCCATTTATCTTTTAAATACTTTTGGATATGGAGTTTATGAAATTCTAGATAATAATGATGATGATAATGATATTAATATAACAATAAGATTAAATCATTCCGTAGAAGCTGAATTATATAAGAGATGGTATGGTATTTCTCAATTACCTAAATGTTATCTATCCAGAGGGGTTTTATCATCTATCACTAATTTAATCTTTAGTATTGACATTGAAAGTAATCCTTTTATCAATATTGATTTATATGAAAAAATCTTTATGAATGATATTCATTATACCTGTATAGAAAAAGAGTGTTCGGCACAAAAAAAAATTGATAATGCTTGTATTTTTTTCATAAATAAGAATAATTCCATAATAAAGTCAATTTAATTAAATTGTTTGTATGGTAATAGTATGAATGATAATGTTATTGTAGAACTAAAAAATATAAATAAATATACAACCAAAAATACTATAGGAATAAAAGATATTTCATTTACGATAAGAAAAGGAGAAGTGGTAGCACTTATCGGTGAACCTAGTTCCGGTAAAAGTACAATCAGCAAGATTTTATCTGGATATCTGAAACCTGATTCCGGAACTATATATATAAAAAATAAACCTTTTGATGAATTATACCCTAACCAATCCATATCTAAAGGTTTAGTAACAGGAAGTTCTGAGTATTCTCTATGCATGAATATGAGTACCCTAGAAAATCTATTCTTAATTTCTCATAAACAAAGAGCTAAATTGGGTATTATTAATTATTCCACGATAAGAAATGAAGCAACTCAGATTTTACAGAAATTGGGTATGGAATGTAACCTGGATTTACCATTATATGAACTGGATATTCAAGAAATACCGATAATTGAAATAGCGAAATCCTTATTAACACCGGCTATTCTTTATATCT
>CAYUUC010000376.1:0-2094 GCA_964447635.1 uncultured Spirochaetia bacterium | reverse complement strand
AAGAATACAATTTGAATAATCTTTATGAAGTCATTAATAAACTAAAAAACAAAGGTATATCATTTTTGTATATCCCTTCTAAACTAGCAGAGGTTTTTGAGATAGCAGATAGGGTTATAATATTAAGAAATGGTAAGATAGCTACTGCGCTTTCCATCGATGAGACAAATCTGGAGGAATTACCGGAGTTGACATTCAGTTCAGAAAAAGCATTGCTGTCTGTAGTTAATACGAAATTTAGTCAATTAGAAGATACATCAGAAGATATGGAAGATTTTATTAATTATTCAATCTCTCTATTTAATAAATTACTACACATAGATAAATTATGCATAATATGGAATGAGAGTGGCAATGTTAGATTAGGTACCTCTAAAACAATAGATGATTTTTATCCAGGTCTAAAAGAAAATCTGTATAATATTAAAGAAACAATTTTAAAACTTACTAATGAACTTAACCATAATGAAGTAGAGAAAGCCATAACTCAAAAAATATCCCATATAGAAGAAAAATTTAAATATATCCCTATCACATATGGAAAAGAAGTATTAGGAACTGCTTTAGTTTTTGGTAAAAGTTTTGATAGATACTTAGATAATAAGATTCTTTTTCATAACTTGTTCAATTATCTCTCAATTAGTTTTAATAATTATATAGAAAAAGAGCATGAGAAAAGGGAAGAAAGAGAGCTCCAAATAGCAGGTCAAATTCAACATAATTTAACCACTCCTAATTTTAATTCATTTACAAAATTAGATGTTTATGGCTACTCCAAAGCCGCAAAGATAGTAGGAGGGGATTACTTCGACCTATTCAAAATAAATGATTATAAATATGTAGGAATAATGGTTGATGTCTCCGGTAAAGGGATACCAGCTGCCTTAATTATGGTTATGATTAGAAGTATAATTAAGAACACCATCAATGTTAATATAACAGCTAATGAATTGATGTCTGTTTTGAATAATGCTCTAGTTGGTGAGATACCCGAGGATAGATATGCAACCACTTATCTATTTATAATAGACACCAAAAAACATATTATAGATTTTTGTAATGGTGGTCACCATAGCATGATTCTAATAAGGAATGATAAAGATAAGACTGAAATATATTCATTGGATTCTGATGGTATACCTGTAGGAATAGTCTCTAATTATGATTATCAAAATAAGAAGACAATCATAAAAGATAAAGACATGTTTATACTTTATACAGATGGAATAACGGAAGCTATGAATAAAGATAGGGAAGAATTTGGCAAAAATCGTTTGATAAAAATTATAAGTAAATACCAATATTTAAAGAGTAGAGATATATCTATGCTTATAAACAAAGCTATAACCAAGTTTACAGAAGGTAAACAGCATGATGATGAAACCATTCTTATATTCAAATTGGTTTAATATTAAATCATTAATAAATATCAAATCACTTTTTTATATAGATTTTTTATAGATAATAAATTATATTTTCTATAAGTATATAATAAGTATTTTAATAAAAAGGAGACTTTTCTATGGCAGAAGAAGAAAAAAAAGAAGAAAAAAAAGAAGAAGTTGAAGAAACTACTTCTGAAGAAGAGGATGATTCTTCTTCAGGAGAGGCATCCTCTGAAGAATTAGAAGAGAGTGCTGCTCCAGCTGAGAAAGAAAAAGAAGTCCTAAAAATCCATAGGAATATTTTTGTCGATATGTGGGCTTTTTTAGGTATGCATGCTACGAATATAAACATAGTACAAAAGCTGAAAACAGCTGAAGATAGACAATTTACATTCGGTATGGATGTTAACGGGAAAATAAGCGAAGACCCCGCTGAAGATGAAATTGGCAAGAAAGAAAGAGAAGACATCGCAATGATGGCTATCAGGAGTAACCTATGGGAACCTCCTAAAGAAGATAAAGAAAAAACTCTGGAAAGTTATAAGAAAAAGTATGCTGAAAGAATTAGAAAGACTGTTAAAAGAACTGGCGGAAGGTTAAATAAAGAACAGAAGGAAAAATTCGAAAAAAAGAAAGATGAAGCAGAAATAGATAAACTCAAACCTAGTGATATTGATAAAAGAAGATTGGTTATTAAGATGTTCTCAAC
>CAYUUC010000375.1:0-3408 GCA_964447635.1 uncultured Spirochaetia bacterium | reverse complement strand
GGCATCGCAAAAGAGTTGGCTGCGATGTAAAAAAATGTGCCGCTCAATATTGATTTCTAACATACCCTCATAAAACTATTTCTAACTCTAAAATTAAAATATATTGAAAAATCAAAATTCTGTTTTATGATTATCATTTTTATCCTTAGATCCCTTGTCCTTCTTCTTCACACCAACAAGACGTGGGAAGATAAGTAATATTGATGGAAGTCCCCACAATGTTGCTATAGTAGCAATTAACAATGTGAATGCCGTCAGGTAGGCTAAATGGCGTATCGGAATGAAAGTAGAAAAATGTAGCACAAGGAAACCAAATATCAAAGCTAGTGATGTAAAGATTATTGCTTTACCAGTATAATTTGATGTATTGTAAATGAGGCTTTCGATAGTAACATCATTACCTAATTCTTTCTTGAACTGCCGTAGGTGAAGCATATAATGTATTGTATCATCTACAGAGATTCCTATTGCTACAGCACTTATAAGTGAAGTGGCAATGTTAAGCGAAATAGCAGTGTATCCCATCAAACCAAGTGTTATAAATATTGATGCTGATAATGGAATGATCGAGATTAATCCACCAACCACTGAACGGAAAAGAAACGCCACAATCAGAAAAATAAAAAAGAACGAGAAGAAAATGCTTATCATTTGTCCTCTAACTATTTCACGCTGAACATCTTTGTGAATGATTGACCAACCGGTGATATAGTAATCGATGTTTAGCGGTAAATCCTTCAATTTCTTTAAATCATTGCTTGTTATAGGTTTTTTCTGGAGGTTTAATACATCTTTGATTAACTCTTCTATTTCTTCATTTACAAACTCCAAATTATTATTTGAATTCAATATTATTCTATTTATAAAATCATTCAAGTGCATATCGGTAATCGGTTCATCATCTGCCAGCATTAAGTCACTCCTGATGATACTTGCCAACTTCTTATATTTATCCCAATATTTCTGTAACTCATCTTCAATTCTCTCATAGTCACCAGTGTCGATAGCAATATTGCCTTTATCAGAAAGTGTTAAGATGATGTTTATTTTATTATATAGAGGGTCGATTAGCATTTCAATGCTATCTATTACCCCATCCTCGTTCTCATCATCTCCGGTAAAGATGCTCTGATAATTGATTATCTGATTATCTGTATCTGGTATCTGATAGTATAGTTCCCTATCTGATTGTCCGTTGTAGATATAGTTCAACCGTTTCATAATATCTGCATAGCTATACACCCTACCAATACCTTTCACTGTCTGTAGGTATGTTTTCATTTCATCAACTTTCTGCAACAACCCTGAGTCAAGAGCATGATTAGTAAGTTTATTCTTCGGTAGAATTGCGATATCTTCTTCTTCACCGAAAAGATCATCAGTATCAATGATTGTTCTATAATCGGTAGTACCATCTTCAGAGAGTGGGTCACTGATGGTTTCGTCCGTGTAACTATTTGAGAAAGGGTCATTGATGGTATCATTGGTGTCTTCATTAGTGAACGGGTCTTCAGTGGATTTTTCTGTTTGAGATTCTTTTGGGATTGGCTCTATCGGTTCTCCATCTTTAATTGAGTTGCTGATTGAGGTTTCGAGGAATGATGCCGCATCTATGGTCAGCATCATAGATGTTACACCACCTATGTGTTCGCTGAAATGTTTGGATAGTTTTCTAACATTGTGGTCAGGGTCAAACATCATTACAAAAGAGGAATCGGTGCTTATAAAATAAATACCAGAAATGAACGCTAAAGAAATTACCACGAAAATTATGAAGAACACATATCGGTGTCTAATGATGTACGATGTTGATACTTGTATGAATTTATCTATTATACTATTTTCAAAACTTGTATCATCTTTATTCTTTCTAATACGCTTATGAGGTACGATTATAAGTAAAGCTGGGATGAAAGTAATCGATAGAAGCACCGAAACAATAACGCCTAAACCGGCAAAGATACCAAAAGTCTTGATGTGTATAATATTGCTTCCTACAAGAGATACTAAGGATACAAATGTAGTCAAACCTGCAATTGCTATTGTAGTGAGTATGTGAGTCATCGAATCGGCAACCTTCTTACTCTTCTCCTTTTCTCCCACAGGTTTATCATTAGAGCCGGGCTTTATTTCTTTGTAATACTGGTTTAGTGAATGTATACTGTATGAGCTTGTTATTGCGAAGAGTACCGGAATTAATCCTAACCCAATTATTGAGAGTTTTATTCCTAAATAGCCCATTAAACCGTATATCCAGGATACCGATATGATTGTACTTATTTCTGGAATAAACACTCCGCTTGGTGTATGGAAATTGAGGAAGAACACAAACATGATAACTAATACTACGATAAATAACTGTGTCTTTGCATCATCACGGCTTTCCTCATTAATAGCTTTATTTGTATAGTCAACACCAAAAATTTTTGTTGTATAACCATAATTAGAAGCTTTCTCGATGGTTTCTTCTATGTAGTCTATAACATCGTAGTAATCATCCTGGCTATCGTTTTCTATTTCTACGGAAAGAATCCAAGCTGCAGGATGGTTGTCCTCTGTTCTCATCTGTGAATAGTAAAGCCCCTCGAATTCTTTATTATCCTCAAGAAGAGTTTTTAACCTGTTAAGTTCCGCTTGAGAAGTAGGAATCATTCTCTCGTAGGTATTGGATTTAGGGTTGTACCTTTTCTCAATAAAACGGAATGTTTCAAGGGATTGTCCGTCTGATGTTACGTCTACAGCGTTAATAATAGATTTTGTCTCTTTTATCATCGATTTGGTAATTGCTTTGGTCTTATCATGTGTTAAACCATTTATTGTTATACTATCAATGGATTCCGGTGATTCTTTGAGCAGGGTTTCAAAGTCCAGGTCTCGCCTTTTATATATCTTACCATCTATTGTATAACTCTCGATGTCATCAGCTCTAGCAGAAAGTTGATCATGCATTAGTTTCATATACTCCAATGTATCTGAAGTGTAAATGTTGTCTGATTCAATAGTAAGGAAGAATACGCTTTTTGATACATGAAACATTTCTTCAATATAATCTGTCTCAACTATAGTGTCAAACTCACTTCCGAGAAATCCTCTGATATTATTATCCAATTCAATCTTCATTATACCAGGGATAATAGCGATTGTGATTAGTATAATTAGTATAACAGTAATAATTGGGTGGGAAGTGGATATTCTGATAAGTGTATTGATGGGTTTTGCTCTTATCTGTTTTGCCAGTTCTTTAGCCTTATCCGTAAGGTGTTGAACTTTTTGTCTAGCATTATTCCATTGCTTATTCAACTTTTGTGTTTCCCTTTATAAAAGAGTACTATCTATAATAATAAGATGAAGTTACTTTATATCATTTTCAAGTTATCATTTATTTCATTTATATCAAAATATTCAGGA
>CAYUUC010000374.1:0-3430 GCA_964447635.1 uncultured Spirochaetia bacterium | reverse complement strand
GGTTCTAAGCACCCCTTGGTGTGTCTTAATGTTATATTACCTGGCTACGATTATCTGGTTACTATAGAGCAAAATTTGAAATATTTCGCACTAGCTCCTATTTACTCTTTTGCTTATTGGGACGAGAAATTGGAAAAGATGTGGTATGTAACGATTAAGCAGAGATTTATATCAATAGGTATTGACTTTGATGTGTATTCTGAAGGAAGGAAGATAGCCTTCATCGATGGTAAATTAATTGGATTAGGTGGAAATTCAAGTGTCAAAATCTATGATGAATATCTGGCTAAGAATAAGAAATTCGGAGATGTCTTGATACTATTTACTTCAACTGTGGGCTATCTATCACCAATTAGAAGAGCAATTAAAAAGAGGATGAAATCATTATTAAAGAATGGTTCTAATATTCATATTGTAGAAGATGAAGAATTCTGGATGCTCAAAAATCCAAGAAGAATCATCAGATAAATATATCCTTCATTATAATTCATCATTTAAGCTATACTATTATCATCATATTCAATTCATTAGGTGTATATGAAGTATTATACAAAAGCTATAAAGTATATATTAAACATAGATTATACATTGGTTATTGGTGAAAAATTATATAAAGAAATTGTGGATTTTTTGGTGAAAAACCAGGATATTAGAAAGATATTAATTGTTACTGATTCTGTTGTAGAAAAGCTATACTTGAATACATTAATCCAGTTTATAACTAATTGTGTTCACATAAATATTTATTCTCATACTGTAGAAGCAGGAGAAAACTCAAAAGATAAGCAGAATTACCATCAGATATCCGATATACTTTTCAAAAAAACCTTCACCAGGAATGACATAATCATATCATTAGGTGGAGGTATGGTTGGAGACCTAACAGGTTTTATCGCTTCTACTTACAAGAGGGGGATAAACTGGATAAATATCCCAACCACACTTCTATCGATGGTCGACGCATCAATTGGTGGTAAAACAGCTATTAATAACAAATATGGTAAAAACATGGTTGGTACATTTTATAATCCAATAGCTGTTTTTATCGATATTAGTTATCTTAAATCTTTGGAGAAAGCAAGAATCATTGATGGTTTGGTTGAACTAACCAAACATTTCATACTAAAAAGCAATAGATATTATAATAAAACCTGCCAATTGATTTCCCATATTGAGTCATTAAACGATTTGATTTATCATAAGGATTTTTTTATTCTCTTATACAAATCGATATTGATTAAAAAAACCATAATCCAAAAAGACCCTTTAGAAAAGGGATTGAGGAAGGTGTTAAATATTGGTCATACTATTGGTCATGCTATAGAAAAGATATACCCTCATATGACCCATGGCGAAGCCGTAGCTAAAGGCATCATAGCAGAATTAACAATAGGTGTGGAACTTGGTATCACACATAAGGTAGCACTCGATAGGATAAAACAGCTTTATCATTTACTCAATATTGATATTACTATATCATCAATAGCTGAAATGGACCAAATCATTAATTTGTCATGGAATGATAAGAAACGGTTGAATGATACGCCTAATATTCCAATGGTTATGATTAAATATATTGGAAAGGTTGCTAAGAACAAGAAACATTATACATTTAATATACCAGCTGATATTGTTAAAAAAGTGTTCTATAAGAAAATTCGATTATTATAAACATTTCTAAGTCCCATGAGCAAAGTCGAGGGAACACTAGACAAGAAATAGAAGTTATGATTACTGCTCGGGTTTATTCGAAATGAGCTCAGCGTCTGTTAGTTGTTTATTAATTTTTGTATTTGAGTAATATGATGAATAGAATAGTCCAAAAAATCAACCATGATATAAAATCAAAAATTAATATACCTTCCTCAAAAAGCCATACTCATCGGTCAATTATCATGGCTTGTTTGGCTAATGGTAAATCCATAATAGATAATGTATTAATATGCGATGATACTTCTGTAACGATAGATAGCATGCGTAAACTTGGATTTAATATAGAAAAAGATAATAGCAGAAGATTAGTAATAATAGGCGGATTTCCTAAATACAGTACAGATTCCGAACCTATAAATCTAAATCTTTATGAATCTGGTACTTCAACCCGATTAATCTTAGGTATATGTTCAATATTACCTATCAAAATAAATCTCACAGGATATGATTCACTTAAACGCCGACCATTAAAGGAATTGCTTGATAAACTGGTTGGTATTGGGTCTAATATACACTATTATGATAATGATGGTTTTTTACCATTAAGTATAATCGGTAATGATAGACCTAAAGGAGGATTAATAAATATTAGAGGGGATATAAGCAGTCAGTTTATATCTGCATTATTAATCATCTCCCCTTATATGCAAAATGGCTTGGAGATTAACATAACTGGCAGAACAATCGTTTCTAAATCTTATATCGATTTGACCATATTTATAATGAATAAGTTTGGTATTTTGGTGAATGAGAGAAATGACCATGTCTATTCCATACAAAAACAGGATTATCAACCTGCTGATATATACTGTGAAGGGGATTATACTACAGCTTCTTATATTATGGCGATAACGGCTTTAATTGGAGGTAGTGTCCGGTTAGATGGGATAAAAAAAGACACAATGCAGGGAGACCGGATTATCATTGATATACTGATGAGGATGGGTTGTACTATAGAATGGGTTGGGGATAATCAATTGAATATAGTATCAAAAGGAAAAATCTATCCCATAGAATGGAATATGGTTAATAATCCGGATTTAGTCCCAACCATAGCGGTCTTATGTGGTTTTGCCGATGGGATTAGCATCTTAAAAGGTGTATCTCATCTGAAGTATAAAGAATCAGACCGTATTCAAGCTATAAGATATAATCTGAACCAATTTGGAATAAAGACTGAATATAAGTCAAATAACTTGATTATCTATGGAAAGAAGTCTATTGAAAACATACCGCAAAAGGAAATAAAAACCTATAATGACCATCGTATAGCAATGAGCTTTAGTGTAATGGGATTAAAAATGGGAAACATCATCATAGATAATGAAGATTGTGTATCAAAATCATTCCCGAGTTTCTGGGATATGTTTATGAGTTTGTATTAGATGAATCCTTGTTTTTCTTCTTCTGGATAGCATTTTTGATTAAAAATGGCAATAAACCTAGTAAAAACAATGTTACAAAGCCAATAAGTATAATAAATATGATATAAATAGGCCATGGACCAAATATGTCTAATGTCGTTGTTGCACCAGTGTCTTCGCTTGGTTGGTTCATGATATAAAGATAATTGCCGTTGGTTATAAAGTTTATCGGAATCATAACCACCATTAGTGCTAACGCTAATACAACAGATTTCCAGAATGATTTTATAGTAGGTTCATACTTCTCAATAAAGACCATATAATAAATTGCAACGAAACAACCTCCATGAGAA
>CAYUUC010000373.1:0-3440 GCA_964447635.1 uncultured Spirochaetia bacterium | reverse complement strand
CATATGATATTGTATGCTTTACCGCTACCCAAATACCCGATATCGAAGGTAGAAAATATCCTAAAGAATTAGCAGGTAAACTATATCCGGACGGTATACCAATCTATGATGAAAAAGATTTATCAGAATTAATCCAAAAACACAATATTGACATGGTTGTATTCGCTTATTCGGATGTTCCTCATATATACGTAATGAGTAAAGCAAGTCAGGTCATGTCTGCTGGAGCTGATTTTATGTTAATGGGAGCTGAGTCAACATGGATTAAATCTAAAAAACCAGTGATATCTGTATGTGCTGTTAGAACAGGATGCGGAAAGAGCCAAACCACCAGAAAAGTAGCCAAAACTCTTATTGAAGCTGGTAAAAAAGTTGTAGCCATAAGACACCCTATGCCTTATGGAGACCTTAATGCTCAGAAAGTTCAAAGGTTCGCTTCATATGAAGACCTTGATAAGCATAAATGTACCATAGAAGAAAGAGAAGAATACGAACCACATATCAATAGCGGAATTGTAGTATATGCTGGTGTAGATTATGGTGCTATACTGGAACAAGCAGAACAAGAGGCTGATGTTATACTATGGGATGGTGGTAATAATGATATACCTTTCTATAAACCAGACTTACATATCGTTGTTACCGACCCACACAGACCAAACCACGAGATGACCTATTATCCTGGTGAAACCAATTTCAGAATGGCTGATGTAATCGTAATCAATAAGATTGATTCTGCGGATAACGAAGGAATATCAGAAATTAGAGAAAATATGCAGATTGTTAATCCAGACGCTGTTGTAATAGATGCCGCATCTCCTATATTTGTCGATGATTACCAGAAAATCAAGGGTAAACGAGTACTATGTGTTGAAGATGGTCCCACTCTAACCCATGGGGAAATGACTTATGGAGCAGCTGTCGTAGCAGCCAAGAAATTCGGATGTAGTGAAATAGTTGACCCGAGGGAGTATACTGTTGGAACTATTAAAGATACATTTGTAAAATACCCTATGATTGGAACATTGCTTCCCGCTATGGGATATGGAGAAAAGCAGGTAAGAGACCTGGAAAAAACTATCAATAAAGTCGATTGCGACCTGGTTGTTAGTGGAACGCCAATCACATTATCAAAATTGGTTAATATTAATAAACCTATGGTTAATGTTAAATATGAATTACAGGAAATCGGAAAGCCTGACCTAAAAGATGTTCTGAAGAAGTTTACCAAATAATAAATTGTATATATAACATAAAAGAGGTGTTAATTCACCTCTTTTATGGAATAACAATTATATCATCTACCCCTTTCTTTCAACAAAGCCTGGGAAGTTATCCTTCCAATACGTAACCATTTTTTGGTCTTCTTATTATATACTTCAAAATCATAAACCTTATCATTATACACAAATCTAATGGGAGTTTTACTCTCTTTGCTCTTTTTAAGCCACTTAACAAAGTTATCAAACCTGTGTGGAATCTCATGAAGTATAAACTTACCAATATAATAAGCCCTTATATACATAATATCATATTCTTTATTGTCTTTAGGTTTGCGTATCTTGAGAATTGTCTTTTTTGATTGGTTATCTTTTGATGTCATTTAAATATCAATCATCTTGATTTAATTTTGTTAGTTATTATCCTCATCATCATCGTCATCATTTTCATCTTCGTTGTTATCATCTTCGTTATTGTTATCTTCTGTTCTTCTTTCGCTATCATCTTCATCATCATCTTCATCATCATCTTCATCTGTTCTTCTTATGGTTTCATCATCACCATCATCCTGATATTCATAGATAAGTCTCGGGTCTCTTTCTTCATTGAATACACTTTCATATTCAGGAGTGTAAGTACAGAATATTTGATTTAGAGCTTCCAGAACTCTTTCATTATATGGGTCTAGAAGGATAACAATTTCGAAGTATTTCACAGCTGATTTGAGTTTGCTGTTATATAGAGCATTAAATCCAGCCTGAGTATATTGAACAATAAGTTTTTCCAGGATAGGAACTAAGAAATACACTCTAGATTTAACATAAGGAAAACTTCTACCATTTATTGTTACATATTCTTTTCTTTCTTCTTCCACATAGTATTTGTCTAAAGCGGTAATGATAGGTAGTTCGTAATCATAATAGAAACTAATCCTATCTTCAAGTTCACTAGCCCACATATAATAAGCATAAGCTAGCTTTTCCTTTTCGAAAGCTCCTCTTTCAAATTTATCCTTTTCACTTTCACTTTCGGCATATTCAGCATAAGCACTTAGTTCAAGCGATTTTTCATAATGAGATATAGCCAGATAATAATAATAATTCAAGATTACTCCTAAACCATACCCACCAAGATAAATAGGATAAGCACCTTGTGATGGAATTTTAACTTCAAATTGATCGGACCAAATATCAGTTTGTTCTCCTGTATCACTTAATCCTATTGCTTCTACTACATTTAATCCTTGGTCAAAATCAAATGTTATTTTGTTATCTTCTATTTCTTTTTCAATCCATTCTTCTTTATTAACCCTAATTTTATATTTATCTATATTTTCACCAACCACAGTAAGGGTGTGTTTTGTTTCTTCTGTGGTTGTCTCTGGTATACCCAGAACATTAATGATTAACTCATCTTCATATGGAATGATTCTATTTACATTCATATCACCAAATTCAATAAGATCGTCTCCCTGGATTACAACAACTCTAAGGATATACTTACAATCTTTCCTTCCAGAAACATATATAGTAAACTGGTCATCCAAAGGTTTAAGTCCTTCTGGTGTTACTTCCACATTATCTGATTGCAATTTTGATTCAAACCTACTATCCTCGGTAAAATTGGTATCAGAAGCTATTTGAATTCTAACGTCTTCCAGATCATACGGGTCATCACCTTTAACTAGAGAACTAACATACAATTTTAATTTTACATCCGGAGAATAACATTTATCATCTTGTTGTGAGGTAAGACTTTGCCCTGTGAATAACATTATTACTAATGTCGAGAATAAGAAAACTGTCAGTATTACTCCTAAATTATTTCTTTTCATAATACATCCCCTATTATAAATATTGTAATTTTATATGAAATTCTTATTAAACTTAATAATCTTTATATTATTAAGTATTTCGATTCTTTATTACTATTATAATACTTTTTTTGTGAAAACAATAATCTCATGCACAATTTGATAAATTAAAATCATTATTTTTCTTATAAGAATATAACTAATATCCATTACTTTCTTTATATCCAACTTTTACAAAGTATTATAAAATTTAAATTCTCCTTAAAATAAATGAATTTGTCTTTAGTTGTATTCGGATTAATATTCGGTCTTAATAATAAATTGGTAGAGTCTTTTTTGGTAAAACTTAATCTGAACCATGTTTTTATATATAACCATTAAGATAACTAATTCTATCTATGATTTC
>CAYUUC010000372.1:0-3475 GCA_964447635.1 uncultured Spirochaetia bacterium | reverse complement strand
TACCAATATTACCTGTAATTGTTCCATTATCTATTAATTCTACTAATAAACCAACATTTTTAGGATCTATATGAAAATTAGTTATACTTGTTTTCTTTTCTTTTAGAACACCCAAAACTTCAGACATAATCCAATTTGATATCTTTTTAGCTCCATCAGGATATATATTTACTGCTTTTTCAAAGTAATCAGCTAATTCTCTGTTTTCTGTTAACACTTCTAGATCATAATCTGGTAATCCGTATTTTTCTTTTAATCTATTGATTTTATCTTCTCGCAATTCTGGCAATTTATCTCTTATAGATGCGATATATTCCTCATCCAACTGTAATGTGACTATATCAGGTTCTGGAAAGTATCTATAATCATTTTCTTCTTCTTTAGTCCTCATGGTTTTTGTAGATTGGGTTTTATCATTCCAATTCCTTGTTTCTTGAATAATACTCTCTCCTCTATCTAAAATATCGATTTGTCTTCTTAGTTCATATTCTATAGCTTGTTTTATACTCTTAAAAGAGTTAAGATTTTTGACTTCTACTTTTGTTCCTGGATTGGTATCATCTTCCTTCATAACAGAAATATTGACATCACATCTTAAAGATCCCTCTTCCATACTACAATCAGAAGCATCAATGTATTTCAATATACTTTTAATCTTTGTCAAAAATGCGATTGCTTCTTCGGAAGTATTAATATCCGGTTTAGTAACAATTTCCATTAATGGTATACCACATCTATTATAGTCAAGATAACTATTTAATTTTTCTTCCACTCTTCCATGGACCGATTTACCTGTGTCTTCTTCAAGATGAGCTCTAATTAGACCAATTTTTTTGCTCTTTTTATTCCCTGTTTCTATCTCTAAATATCCATCATATGCTAGGGGTTGATCATATTGGGTTATTTGATACCCTTTGGGTAAATCAGGGTAAAAATAATTCTTTCTATCGAATTTACATATAGTATTAATCTTACAATTGAGAGATAAACCGGTTGATATTGCTTTCTCTAAGGATAATTTGTTTAATACTGGTAATGCACCGGGATAACCCAAGCATACCGGGCAAACCATTGTATTAGTTTCAGCTCCATAAGAGTTTTTACATGAGCAAAACATTTTTGTTTGGGTTTTTAGCTGAACATGTGTTTCTAAACCTATAATTGCTTTATAATTCATAATATTCCCATTTTATATACAGCTTTTATATTATAAAAAGAATAAGATAAATTGGATAAATGAAAAAATTTATTGGTTATTGATTTTTTTAAAGATTTTAAATAACGATAAAATCGTACTCTAATATAATAAATAATGTATAATAATTAAGACGATTTTCTACTGGTGCTATGTAGATACTCTCCCAGAAATGGTATAGTTGATCTCCTAGTAGAAAAACTGGATTATAAGTGTATGATGCTCCAATCTTTACTTTTAAGGTTTCATTAGCGAATTTTAAACCTATATCTCCAAATAATCTCCACTTGACTTGATATATCTCTTCTATACTATATCTATAGTCTGTATCCATTAGACTGAAATTCATCCTTAAGATAAAGAAATCATTATTATATTTAAACTGTATATAAAAACCATATCCCAATAAAGGTTCTCCAGCATTATACAAATTAGGAATATCATACGGTTCGAATGGTAAGCCATCAAACCCTAAGTTATGAATAATATCATGATTGTATATATTTAATTTATTATGCGTTAATCCCATATGGAATATAGAAAACATAGAATTTATAATAATATCTCTAAAATAGAATTTGACATTGAGTTTCAGCTTATTTGCGTAGGATTTGAAAGGTACAGAACCAATTTTACCTATACCTAAAAAAAGGTTAAATAATAATAGATCACTTTTATATTCAATTGCAGAACAATAATATTTATTAGAATTTGAATCTAGACCTTCTTCTCCATTAAGTAAATAAATATATAAACTTAGATTATAATAATATAAACTTAACATAATTCCAGTATCATGTAAGTTAAATGGAGCACTATCATATATAATTGGAATATCTCTAGGCTTGGAAGATAATATGTTATAATAAATCTTGTCCTCGTCTATCGGTGTGAAAGAAGAGTAATCAGGTACACTTCTAGCTAATGGAGGAATGAATTGTTCTCCTGGCAGATCATTATCAGGGCTATATATATTACCAAATTTTACTTCTAAGTAATCAAAATGTAATGTGAGTCTGCATATACCCATCCGAAAACCATATAAATCAAAGAATTTTTTGTATCTTGCTTTATAAGAATAGTTTTGGGTAAGTTTGATTTCTAAATCTATCATTAAACTGAATGATTCATTAATTTTGTTGGAGTGGTTAATATTAAGATTAGAAGAGAAAAGGAATGTATTTTCTAATCCGGTAGCTTCTATAACCTGGGTATCCCTCCATATAAAAAAGTTGTCAAGTTGTATAGATATATTTTGTTGGGAATATAATTCAACTGGAATCAGTAGCAGTATTGAAATTAATAGTAGGGTAGGGGAGGATATTTTATGAATCATTATTCTTTTATTCAATTTCTTCCGGGCTTAAACTCATATCATATCTAACAAACCAGTTAATGATTTCAGCTGCCTTTTGTTTCCTTCTTTCTATTTCTTCTGGAGTCAAACCATCAGCGGTATCCTCAGGAGAAGCCATTTCTCTTAATAGGATAGGTGTGATAGAGAATCTTCCTTCCTCTTCAGCAATAATGTTTAGCATATGTAGAATATTTACTGCTTCGTATTTATGGATTTCTTCACTAGAAATAATTTCTACAGCTCCAGCAATATCCATGTTATTCAGCATATTAGCAGTAGCTCTATATCTTTCTTCCTCGTTATTTAAAGAACTTCTTTGTTTTTCCCATTCTTCTTGCTCTTTTTGAAATTCTTCCTGTTGAGTTTTCAATTCGGATTCTAAAGCCTGCAATTCACTTTCCCAGTTGGTTAGTCTTCTTTGTAGGAGGCTTAGATCCTGTTGCAATGAATTAAGATATTCTTCTCTTTTATCCATATCGCTCTTTTCTAATACCATAGGGTCTGTGGTTCTTTCCATGATTTCTTCTTCAGCAGGTTCTTGAACTATAGGTATCCAACTGAAAATCCTAGAAAGATTCCAATTAAATAAAATACTAAATAGCAGTAATACTACGATAATTAGAATAATATTAGCAATAATTAGAAATATTATTTTTCTAACATTGTTATTCTTAGGATTAGCATTCATCTTTTATTAACTCCTTCTGAGGTTAATATATTTTTTCTTTTTTTAGATACATATTAGTGCCTATTTCGTTGAGCTCCTCATTTTCAGCCTTTTCTACCTCTTTTTTATATTCTTCATAATCTTTATCTTTTAATATTTCCAATGTCTTCTTTTTCTTAGAAGCTTCGATTAATTCTTCTCTTTCTTTTTCTACGACAAACTTTTGTTCTTTAAGAAGATTCATATGAGCTTTTAC
>CAYUUC010000371.1:0-3494 GCA_964447635.1 uncultured Spirochaetia bacterium | reverse complement strand
AGCCAACCGATTAAAGCTGAGACTTATTATTTATTATATTTAATAAATAAAGAAAATGATTTTGAAGAAGAATATATAGTTGAAGATTATTTAAAAGCTGCTATTAATTTATCTATATCTATGTATACAGATGAATATGATTTATATAAAAATGAAGCAGACCAGAATAATGAAGAATAGAATCAGCATATGTTTTTGATATAAACTTTTTTCTTATTCTGGTGTTTATATAAAAAACCTAACCATATTTTAATGAGGCTTTATCATGAAATTTAAACTATTATTTATTATAATTATATTATTAATTATTCCTGCTATTTGCTTCTCACAAGATGAAGATACTATAAGTTCCATAATTGAAAAATTAAAATCCAATGATAATAACGTAATCTATGATGGATTAGAAGAAGCCAGACTAGCTAGTCCAACGAGACAGGTTCTATCCGAATTAAGGGCTTTGATCAATAGAGTAAATGATATTGAGGTAAGAAGACGAGCCATACCAATATTAGCTGATTATTGCTTGACTTTAGATATAAATAGTCATGTAGAAACCTTATGGCTAATCGTAAAAAGAGGTGTGCATCATGATGTAGCAGAGATTATCTATACATCATTAACTCGCATGATACCAATATTAGATGGCTTTCTTGAAGAGGAAGTAGAAAGTATAAATCCCATAATTAGTAATTATTCAACCACAGAATCTAACGCTAAATCTGCAGCTATGGCTTTTTACGCTAGTGTAATTAATAGTCTGCATAAACCAGAAGAGATATCCAAATTGGCTCAATATCTATCATCCACAGATTCATATTTATTAATTGAAACAGCTAAAGCTTATTCCATGCTTTATTCTAGATTTAATAATAATATCCCTCAAGATAAAATATTTACCAAAGAAGAATTACAGGTAGGAGCTCCTAAATTAGTAGAGATTTTGACTCATTCTGATTATATGGTTCGTAAATATGCTATAAAGGCTCTAGGAAATACTGAATATAAAGATAGAGAAACCGTTGTTCAGATTATAAGCATTTTGAGGAGTGATTATATTGATGTGAGGATAGAATGTGCTATAGCATTGGGAAAAATAAATATGAGTATCTCACTAGACATTCTTTATCAATATGCTATTAATGATAGGAATAAAGACCTTCAATCGTCTGCTATAGTGGGTCTTGCTTATATGCCAGAAAGAGTCGATGTTAGCAAATTAAGTTTTCTATTAAATGATGTAGATTATAAAATCAGAGAAAATTTCTTAAGATTGGTCGTAGAAAAAATCAAGATTACCAAAAGCAGAGAGTATGTTAAATATTTAGATTATGCGATTAAAAATAGTACTTGGGAAGGATCTTTAGTACAAGCGGCTCTGGGATATGCTGAAATACCATCTAAAGATAATTTAACTCAACTATCCAAACTAATTAATTATGAAGAAGGAACATATAATTCTTTTGTAAGAATTGCTGCTGCTAAATCTTTAGCTAACCATAAATATAAAGAATCTGAACAACTTCTACTGGATAGATTAAAAGTAGAAAAGACAATAGATGTTATTAAAATAATTATAAATTCTTTATCAATTTTGGGATATGAGAGTTCTATAGAATCTTTATCAAACTTCTTTACACATAGTAATTATGATATTGTTCTAATAGCTTTTGATACTGTTTCTAAGATTGGTGGTGAAGAAGCTAAAGAAGCAATCCTGGAATATGTAAGAAATAATCCTGATGGAAGAGGTTATGATATAGCTGTTACTATACTACAATTAAGGATGAATCTTGACCGTAAGCAAATTTTAAAAGAGACTAATCCTGCTAAATATTATTTTGAAGAAGCACAGGATAATTTTATAGAAGCAAAAAATCAGACTAATACTGCTTTAAAAAGAAGATATTATAGTAGGGCAATCGAAAATATAAATAAATCTCTGGATTATAATCCAAACTATGCTAGAGCTTATTTTTTAAGAGGTTCATGTTTCTTCAATTTAGAGCAGTATGAAGATGCTAAGAAGGATTTGGAAACTGCAATAGATATTGGTATCGTGGATAATGATATATATATGGCTTTAGGTATTATTAACTATAATTTGGGAAATTTTGATAAAGCTGAAGAATATTTTAATGAATATTTGGTAAAAACAAATCAAAGTGACCCTTCAGTATATCTTAGAATAGCAAAGACCCAAGCTAGTAATGGAAAGTATGAAGAAGCAATCAATTCAGTTAACCTATACCTTTTCACATATCCGGATGATCCACAGGCAATAAAGACTTTAGCTGATATCTATCACCTGAAAGGCGATTGGCTAAATGCTATTGAAAATATGGAGATATACTTAGAGTCATATCCTAACGATGTTGATGCTATTTACAGCTTAGGTATTGAATATATAAATTATGGAGAATTGGACAAAGGTATAGAAAAGATGTTTAAGGTTATAGAATTAGTACAGACCGATTATCCCCGAGTTTATTACTTTTTGGGATTGGCATATATGAAAAAGACTGATTATGATAATGCTAAGAATTATCTGGAAAATTTCATTGAGATAGCAGACCCTGTTGAAGATGCTCCATTTATAAAGAAAGCTAGGATTAT
Organism: uncultured Spirochaetia bacterium; assembly: GCA_964447635.1. Classification (GTDB taxonomy): domain Bacteria; phylum Spirochaetota; class UBA6919; order CAYUUC01; family CAYUUC01; genus CAYUUC01. Next base: position 881 of record CAYUUC010000371.1, on the reverse strand, counting down.
GTTAGGAAAAATCGAAGATTTGGATGATGTTAATAACTCTGATTAATATTCATTTTGATAATGCTTTCAAAATAACATTAATAATGACAAGGTTGAATGAAATCATATGATAGAAAAAATAAAGATAAAAGCTGTTTCTTTCGATTTTTGGACTACATTATATGATGAAACAGAAGAGAATTGGAAAAAGTCTACAGAGAAAAGAATAAATATACTCAAAAAATTATCAGATAAATATGATTTAGGAAAAACTAAAAATGAAATAGTTAATATACATAAACAAGAACAGGAAGTCTTTTATAATACCTGGAAAAACCAACATAGAACTTTGACTACCGAAGAAAGAATCAATTTTACATTAGATAAACTAAATCTAAGTTTAGAAGATGGAGAGAACAATGAACTTATAGATAAATATAGTAGAATCATATTTGATTATCCACCAGTATTAGCACCAAATATCAAAAATCTATTGGAATACCTGAATAATGAAGGATTTATAGTAGGTATAATATCAGATACAGGATATGCTTCAGGTAAAATACTAAAAGAATTAATGGAAATTGATGGTATTCTTAAATACTTCAAAGCCTTTTCTTTTTCTGATGAAACAGGAGTAGCTAAACCTCATATAAAAGCTTACAATAGGATAATGAAAGATTTTAATATTGATAATCCAAAACATATAATGCATATAGGAGACTTGGAAAGGACAGATATATCAGGAGCTATAAATGCTGGTATGTTTTCATGTAGATATGTAGGTCTGACCAAGAATCTTGACCATAATAGATTTTCTACTAAAGCAGATTTTTATATTGATGATTGGGATGATTTGAGGAAATACATTTCTTATTATTGATATAATATAATATCATAAA
>CAYUUC010000370.1:0-3526 GCA_964447635.1 uncultured Spirochaetia bacterium | reverse complement strand
GTATATCTATTCTGTTTCTTTAAAGTTCCAAACATACGGTCTCTATAACCATAAGCAATTATCCATTCCTGTCCGGGTTTCATATTATTTACATAATTATTTACAGCATCTTTTATATCATTTATATTTTCACAATGAGTTATATTTAGACTCCTTCTAACACTTCCACCTTCAAGAAGGTGAATATGCGCATCTATAAAACCGGGCATAATCGTTTTACCTTCTAAGTTTACTTTCTCTATACCGGTATTATCAAAATCAGTCGGATTCTTATCTCTATTAATACTTTCAATAGTACCGTTTTCATCTACAAGCATACTTCCCATAATTGGATTTTCATCATCCATTGTAATAATATTCGCATTTATATAAGCCTTTTTATTAATTGTTCTCCTCCAGTCTACTCTCTATAAATAAAAATAACATTATCAATAAAATTATCTCTTATTTCTTGGTGAATTATATAAACCTCGTTCGAATAATCTTCTTATTTCATCAAGGTCGCGTGTTTTACCAAGAGCAAGCATCAACTTTAATCGGGCTTTATGTCCTGTTAGGTCACCACCTAATATTATACCCATTTCCCGTAAGTGTCTTCCGCCACCTTCATAGCCATAGGTATCAAGAACTCTGCCTATAGGACATCTTGAACAGATAACGACAGGGATTTCTTTATTTATCGCTCTTTCAATTGCATAAGCTACTGATACAGGGACATTACCTCTTCCCATTGCCTCAATAACAAGACCATCAACTTCAAGCTCATCAACACAATAGTCTATTAGCTTATTATCCATATCCGCATAAGTTTTTAATACTCTCACATTAGGTTGTACATTCGTTAATCCAATATATTGTCTGTTATTCTCCGTTATTCTATAATATATAGCTTTATTATCATCAATGATTCCTAATGGACCAAAAGCAGGACTTGTAAAGGTATCAAGTGATAGAGTATTCATTTTCATAACTTCAGAAGCGGCATTAATCTCATTATTAAGTACAACAAGCACCCCTCTATGTCTGGAATCATCTGAAACAGCCGTTATCATAGCACCAGCAAGATTAGCAGGACCATCGTATCCCATTTCGGAACTATTTCTCATAGCACCTACCACTACAATGGGTTTTCCTGATTTTACTGTTAAATCGAGAAAATAGGCTGTTTCTTCGAGAGTATCGGTACCGTGTGTAACTATAACAGCGGAGATATCATCTTGAGCCAGTTCTAAATTTATCGCATCGGATAGCTCATACATTTTTTGACAGGTCATTTGAGGACCTGCGAAGTTACCGAAACTTATCGCCTTAATCTCGGCAAAATTCTCTATTCCCTTTGCAGTCGTTAAGATATCGGTAGGATTTAATCCCGGAATAACAGCATTTCTTTCAGGGTCTATTTTCATACTAATAGTACCACCTGTAAAGAATATAGTAACTTTCTTCTTTTTTATCGCCATTAATACCCCCGTACCACTATGTGTTTTCTATACTAATTTAACTATATTACAGTTTCTACATTAATTTGATATATGTGTTTTCTATACTAATTTAACTATATTACAGTTTCTACATCAATTTGATAGCTGGTTAACTGTCCTTTAATAATAGTTTCGTGAATATGATTTACACCAAAATTATATACCATAGTCCGATAATCCGGAGAGGAGAGTACAATCATATCAGCTTGCTTACCTACTTCTATGCTTCCTGTTTTATCAGCAATACCTAAGGCGTGTGCAGCGTTTATGGTACTCATAGAGAGGACTTCATTTATAGATGCCTTTTGATTATGACAGGCCAAATCCATAATAGTCTGCATATTATAACAGGGACAGGAACCCGGATTAAAATCAGTAGCAAGAGCTACAGGCAATTGTTTTTCTATCATTTTTCTTAATGGTGCGTAATTCCCTGTCATTAAGTGATAAGGGACACCGGGTAGAGTAACGGCAATGACTCCTTTTTCTTTCATTCTCTCTATACCTTCATCTGATATATAATCGAGATGGTCAGCAGAAACAGCACCTAATTCCGCAGATAATAAGTCGCCACCAAGTGAGTTAAATTGTCCGACATGTAGTTTAATCTTAAATCCTTGCTTTTCAGCCTCCCGCATAATATACTTGCTTTCATCGATTGTAAAAGCACCATCTTCACAGAAGATATCGCAGAATGTTGCGTATTTTTTTGCTTCCGGCAATGTATCTATGACCTGTTTAATGTATTCCTCTCTCTTATTTTTGTATTCCTTGGGAAATGTATGAGCACCTAAATAAGTAACAAGAATATTTAAAGGCACTTCTTTTTTTAACATATCAGCAACTTTGAGCATTTTTAATTCGGTTTCAGGATTTAATCCATAACCTGATTTAATTTCCACTGTTGTAGTACCATAATCTATCATATTTTCAGCATAATATATAGCCTTTTCTAATAATTCTTCTTCACTTGCATTTCTTGTTGCTTCTACTGTAGATAAAATACCGCCACCTGATTTTAAGATATCAAGATAAGAGTAGCCTTTTAGCTTCATCTCGAACTCGTGCTCTCTTGAACCTCCAAATATAAGATGTGTATGAGAATCTACAAAACCCGGCATTAATACACCATTATCAACATTTATTAAGTATATATTATCATCTTTTATACTATCAAGTTTTATACTATATTTATCATAAAGTTCTTTATCATTACCTATAAATACAATTTTTTCATCTTTACAGGCTACAATATCAGCATCAATTATCCCTAAATCGTTTAACTCTTCACCAATCTTAGGTTTTTTTGAATGACCTTTCATACTTATTAATGTTCCGATATTATATAAAATTAAGTTTGGGTGATTATTATCCATAAATTATTAATCCTTTCTTCAAATATAATTATTGCTTGTGTAAAACTAATATGATAATAGTTTTATAAATATCTAATTAATAATAATAACTTCAAGCTCATTATTTTAATAAATCAATGAAATTTTTGATGATTTTTCATTATCTATACTTTTGCACCTATAATCAAATTCCTTTTCAACTCATTCTTAGGGTGCTGTTGGGACAAGGATATTTCCTTTAATTAAGAAAGCATCAAATAAAAATTTGCAATAGCATAGTCATTATAGCCGGATATAAAACTTTTATATGAGTATTCTGTTAATTAAATATTTGTGACATAGTTTTTTTTAAATTCTTTCATTCCTATAAGTTTCTTTTGCTTTTCATCCCAAAATCTTAAAGGTAGAGTTTTAAGGCTATCAGTTAAAGTGACAGGCTTTATATTCTGAACTTCCGGAACCTCATTATAACATTTTGGAAGATTATAATTCGGAATACGAACTTTAAGATGATGAATATGATGGTAACCAATGTTACCAGTGAAAAAATTAAGAATATTAGGTAGTTTATAAAAAGAACATCCTTTAAGAGATGCTTTAACGATATTCCATTCAGACTGTCTGAAATATTTTACATCTTTGAACTCATGCTGTATATAAAATAACCATACACCAAGAATTGAAGCTATG
>CAYUUC010000369.1:0-3538 GCA_964447635.1 uncultured Spirochaetia bacterium | reverse complement strand
CATTATAAAATATATCAGAGTAAAAATCTTATTGGGATTATAAATATTAATGAATATCTTATATATAAGACCCTAACTGAAATTATATATTATTTACAGTCAAGATTAATAAAGAAGATAGTAATTTACAATCCAGAAGATTCACAAAAGATTAATAGGATTTTACGATGGATTGATAAGGATAATATAAAAAAAGTTACTATATTTATTATTGAAAAAGATAAGAATATCATATTAAAAATGGTTTTAGAATAGAATTAATTGAGTTCTTTTAATAACAAAGGGAATTTTGTTATTTATAATTAAGAATTTATATTTGAGAGTGAAAATTAATAAAGTTTTGCCATATATTAACTATGTATTTAGATAAGGTTTATTAAAAAAATATTAATATAAAACTAATATTAGATACCGATATTATATATAAGAATAATTGTAGAATCGTCATGAAAAATAAAGTGATATTTTTTATTTCAATTTGTTTAATTTTTATTATTATTGGGATATTTTCAATTATCTTTAGTAATAATGATGAACCTAATAAAGATTTATTAAATAATAATAAGTTTATCGACCAAATTGATACCTATGAAGATTTTGAATGGACTGAAGTTGAAATAAAAGGTAATATTAAGGTTCCAGGTATTTATAAAATACCCGATGATACAAATATAATTCAATTAATTTGTTATGCTAACGGATTTAAAAAGATAAATATAGATTTTATTTTCAATATTTTAAAATATATAAAGGTAAATAAAAATAAAGTAATTATTCTTTATAAAGAATAAGAGGTGTGTCAAATGTCTAAAGAAGAACCAAAGAATAATAAATCTAAGAACGACCCATTACAAATATCTGATGAAGATTTAGAGGATATACTTAATGATGTAGGTTTAGAAGATGATATACAAATCAATGATATTGTAGATGAGGAAATTATTGAAGAACCTATAATAAAAGATGATAAAGAAAATGATGATTTTATTGATGATAAAGAAGAATCTTTTATATCAGATGATAATTCTGAAAACGAAGTAATCGATGAAAACGAATTATTAAAAGAAGATTTGGTACTTGAAGAAATTGAGCTTGACTCAGATTATGAAAATGAAAAAGATTTTATGGTTAAGAAAACCAATAAAAACGATTACCAGGAAAATCATGATGAAGATATCGACGAAGAACAAATAGAAGATATAGAAGAAGAAAAAATCCATCATGAAGAAGAAGATACAATAGATATTGAAAAAATAGATAATATAGAGGATTTGGATGAGATTGAACTAATCGATGAAGATATTGAACTGGAAAAAGAAGAGGAAGATCACATAGATCATGATGAAGATGCTTATAAAGAAGGAGAGGGGATATCCGTCGATATAGATGAAGATTTGGAAATAGATGATGAAATATATGATATTGACTTGGAGAAGGAAGAAGAAGGCGAGACATTAGAAGAGTTTGAGATGAGTGGTGAAGATTTTGAGAAATCTTTAGATGATAATGATAATGAAATTAATGTAATTTTTGATGATAATGATATATATATTCCAGAGAATGTTTTTGAAGATTTTGATTATGTAGAAGACGAAGAAGAAAAAAAAGAAGATATCGAAGTAGATGAGGATATTGAGGAGGATGAATTCAGCGATATTAGCGAAATTGAGATAATCGACCATGATGAGATTGATTTCATAAAGGAAGGGGATGAAGATATCAATATTGAGGAAAACATCCCAGAGGAAATTGAAACCGAAGAAAAAGAAATAGAGGAAGAACCGGAATTATATGATATTGAGACTCCTGATGAAGAGGAGCTCGAAGAAATTGATATAACTGATATGGATTTAGATGAAAAGACCAGCATTGAAATAGAAGACTTATCAGAAACTCCTATAGATGAAGATGAAAAAATTGATATATCTGATACTCTAGAAATGAATGAAGAAATTGATATAACTGAAGAAACCCAAGAAGAAGAATCCGAAAAAATAACAATTTCTCCTGTAAATAATGGTATAATAAGATATTCGGTTATTGAAATAACAGATAATGAAGAAAAAACAGTGAAACATTCTGTATCTAAAAAAGATGAAGAAGTCAATGTAGAAGATTTTACTGAAATTGAAGAAGAACCACTCTCTGAAGATTTAATAGAAGCTGAGGAAGAAATACCAACAGAAGATATTATTGAGATAGAAGAGGGTAGCAGAGAGGAGGAAGGATTAGAAATATCAGATTCCATTCCAATTGAAGAAGAGTTTATAACATTAGAAGATAAAATCGAGGATGAAGAAGAGACAGAATCCGTATTGGATAGAGAAGACTCTTTTAAACCGGAAGAGTTTGAAGATATCCCCGAAGATTTGGAAGAAATTGAAGATAAAATCGAAGATATGACCCTAATAGAAAATGATGAACTTATTTCAGAAGACTTAGATAAAGAAAATATGGAAATAGAGGATGAAATACTTAATGATGAAATGCTAGTCGATGAATTAACAGATAAAACAGAAGATAAAAAAGAAATAACCATAGAAGAAGATATTACTGAAAGCGAAGAAGAAAAAGAAGAAGAGGATATTGATATTGAAAGTAGTATAAAAGAAGAAATAACTTATGATAAAGAAGAAATTGATGAGGAATTCCCTGATGATATAATGCTAGAAGATGAATTGGCAGAAGAAAGTACTGATGAAATACAAGATAAAGAAACTATGGAAGAATATGAAGATAAAGATGAATTAAAGGATACCATGGAGAAACCTGAGAGTAAAGAGATAGGAAAATTTAATGAAAATGAATTAAAAGACATGCTAAAATATATAGATAGTTTATTTGGAGATTTACCAGAAGATAAAATAAAAGAATTTGCCAAATCTAAGTATTATGATTTATACAATAGGATTTTTGACCAACTTGGTATATAGATTAATGTATAGGATTATAGGATAAGAATATGGGGTTAAGAGATAAAGCTAAGTATCACAGAGGAGGCTTGAAGAATAAAGCCGAGTATCATCGAGATAAATTGGGAATTAAATCTTCTGAAAAAAAAAATGATAAATACAGTTCGGATTCCAACCAAAAATACCCTATTAAAGAACCATCTAATATAAAAATATTGAATAAAGTCTATCAGGAAGGATTAAGAAAGAAAGCTCAATTATTTAGAGAAACCCTTCTAAAAGATAAGAATAATAAGTTGAATATTATTAATAATAGTATATTAGAAAAAGATATAGATAATAATGTCTTAAATCTTAAAGAAAGAATTAATAAATTAAATAGAAAAATTTTATCATTGACCACACTTATTGATATTTCTGAAGATATTCAATATAGTCTAAATTTAGACGAAGTTTTTCAAAATGTAATATTATCATGTATGGGTCAACTTGACCCTTATTCAGTAGATATTTTCACTATAAAAAAGGAATTCATACAAAAAGTTACATCGAGTAAAGACCAAGATAAGAATAATACTAAAGAAATAAATATTAAAGATAAAATGAAATTTAAAAATAATGAGACA
>CAYUUC010000368.1:0-3539 GCA_964447635.1 uncultured Spirochaetia bacterium | reverse complement strand
AGCTTTACTACAAGTTATTTTGTTAAAGCAAAAAGTGTACCGCTCAGTGATGATTGTAAATGTATAGGTAAGCGGGAAAAATTTGATTATATTGAATAGTAATGGAGATGTTTATGAGTAATAATAGCTATGCAAAAAGAAGAGAAATGAGAGATAAATTTTTCTCATTATTAGAATCCCAAATGAATAAACAAAAACATTCAAATATCTATCTATATATAAAGGGTCTTGAAAATAATTTAAACTGGAAGTTAAAATTTACTATAATCGACAACAAGCAACCTAAAGTTTTCTTAACTGAATATCAAGAAAAAGAATTTGAAAAATTAGATATAATCAAAATTAAAAGCAATATTAAAGAGAGTGTAAAAGGAATTGATTATAAACAAGATTTTAATAATGCGGTTAATAGAGTAAAAGAAGCAATCAAATCAAAAACTTCTTTATCACTTAATACTCTTATGACAGGTTTTATTGGACCATATCTAAGTCCTGACAGATCTACCTATAGTTATAATGTAAATGATTATTTTTTATTTAATAAAGATGAATTAACAAATATTTTTTCGGATTATGAAGACAAATTTACAAAAGCATCTAAAACTTATATATCTATAAATGAAACTGCCAAATTATTTTCTGATGAAGAAAGAATTATCATAAGTGAAAGCGATAACGATATTGAAGATTCTGATGCTGAAGAAATAGAAGAAGAGACAAACGAAATCGATACCACTGTCAGAAATCTAATCTATTTCGGACCTCCCGGAACAGGAAAAAGCTACAAGATACAACAGCAAATGGGAACCATACAAGAAGATACAAAAGCGGAAAACATCATCAGAACCACATTCCATCCCGAATATTCATATTACGACTTTATCGGGCAGTATAAACCGGTCGTAGGTTATGAATTAACCGGAGGAAATATATATGATTATCGTGGAGAAAAGTTACCTAAAAAGCCCTTCATATATTACGATTTTGTTCCCGGTCCTTTCATAAAAGCGGTTATCAAAGCAATAGAGAAGGATAAGCAACGGGAAAATATTGCCCTCGTTATCGAAGAAATCAACAGAGGAAATTCATCAGCAATATTCGGCGATATCTTTCAGCTTTTAGACAGGAATTACGATGTAGACAGCGATGATTACGGACGGTCGATTTACCCTATCGATGTATCAGTAGAGATTAAGAGCTATATCATGCGGGAACTCGGTTGGGAGAATGTGGATTGGAACGGCTACTTCAAAGACGGATTTGTCCTTCCGAAGAATCTGTTCATCTATGCTACGATGAACACATCAGACCAATCCCTGTTCCCTATAGACTCCGCATTCAAACGAAGATGGAATATGGAGTATGTTAATATCAATTATGAAGAGACCAAATTGCTTGATAAATCCTTTAGATTCCCGCATCTCGATAAAGAAATGCGATGGCTGGATTTCCTCAAAGTCATTAATCGAAAGATAGTCGAATATACACAAACCGACGACAAGCAAATGGGACAATGGTTTATCACCGGAGACGGCTCGGACAGGAAGTTCTTCAGCAAAATGTATTCGTATCTTTGGTTCGATGTGTTCAGACATGACCCGTCGAAGATGTTCAAAGACGAGATAAAGACTTATGACGACCTGATTCAAAACCGTAATAAAGGCGTCATCAGAGACGAAATATTAAACGAAGTCGAGAAAGCGGAATTAGACAATGAGTAGAATAGAACGGTCGAAAGACGGTAAGGAAGTCGGATTTTTCATCAAAGACGGAAGTCTTACCTTGATAGTGCCGAAGTTTTATGATGTTCAAATCCCCGACAGAAAATCGATTAACAGAGAAATACTGCTTTTCTACAAACTGTTTAAGAAATACAAAAGAGATGTAGCCAAGCAGAAAAGCATCATAGAAAGCGATGAGCATTTCGCCGAAAAGAAAGACATCATCGACGATGAATACGCCTTTTCGGTAATAGAAATGTATTTTAATCTCATCAACGATTATTTTGATAACAATCTTCTGCTTTTCAGAGAAAGGGAAACAAACCTCGTCCCCGCCGGTAACATAAACTGGAAGAAAACAATGAAAAGCAATTCCGAGATAATTCATCGTAATACCGTTTTCTACAAAGACATATATTACAATAACCTTGTGTTCGATTACCGTCATCCCGTTACGATATTGTATTGCTGTGCCTTAAACGAAGTGTCGGAAGTTCTCGGATACAATTTCAAACTGCCATACGATAAATCATTCCTCACATCGTTCACCAATGACAATTCCAATATAAGATATATATTGAAGCGATATCGTAGAGAGATGTTCTCTGATAGGGAGAAAAGAATATTTCGTATACTCGATTCTTTATACTCGGAAAGAAATGCGATAGATTACGCAAGGAAAAGCAATAAGGAACTCAGCTACATACAAAATTTCAATTCGATATGGGAAATTATGCTTAAAGTATCGCTTTTCGACGAATACCACAATTATAAAGATATGCTTCCGAGAGGTGAATATCAAGTCGGTGATTATAGTTTCGGCGGATTAACTCCGATCCCCGATATAATCCTAAACATTGATTCGTATATTTTAGTATTGGATGCGAAAAATTATGTCCCTGATTACGAAAAGTCTCAAGGACTACCTTCCACAGCTGATATAATCAAGCAAATATTCTACGGGTATTTTTTAAGTGATGAGTTTAATCCTATCAACGGGATAAAGAAAGAAAACATCATCAATGCTTTTCTCTTACCGGTAATGTCGGAGAGCAAGAATGCGATAATGTATTCGGGGAAACATCATATTAGCATTCCGGCTGATAAACCCCAACACGATATTCATTTGTTTAGTATAGATTTTAACACATTAAGAGAATACTATCTAAATCCAAGTAAAGATTACAGAACTCGGATAACGAATTATATTGTAGAAGCAGTTTTACACAAGTGATTATCCGTTAGTCATGAAGTCTGTATCTGTAGTTTCCGTTCCGTTGACCTCGTCAACTTGTCCGCCGAGAGTGAACAAATCGTAAATCCAGCCGAACCGATGACGCATCCCGCACATTTACCCAATCTTCACTCTGAAGAGACCCTCCTAAATCTCCCCTAATAGGGAGGACTTAAATATTCTAATATCTAAGTTTCTTTCTACCCAAACTTTTACTAATTCTTCTCCTTTATCAAGGGAGAAGCTAGAAGAGGGATTCTTATACCCAAACTTTTACTAATTCTTCTCCTTTATCAAGGGAGAAGCTAGAAGAGGGATTCTTATACCCAAACTTTTACTAATTCTTCTCCTTTATCAAGGGAGAAGCTAGAAGAGGGATTCTTATACCCAAACTACCTCATAAGGGATGTGGCTTTGCAGAAGACGATAATAGGTGCTTCTTCTCGAAGACGAGGGGTCTTGTTTGTTTTCAACTACTTTTAATTAAAGAGCGATTATTGATTGCATTTATTATTAGTTCTAAAAATAAAAAATTATTTAGTTAGAAATTTTTTATTATTTTTTGTATGATATCACATAACTGA
>CAYUUC010000367.1:0-3548 GCA_964447635.1 uncultured Spirochaetia bacterium | reverse complement strand
CGTAAACAAAAAGAAATTTATTCTACATAATTACTTTCACTATAAGAATTAGAAAATTATTAATCCAACCTTATTCACACATTTTGAAAAAAAAGACATTATATAATCTAATAATGATTAACTTTAATTACAGTAAGATATATGTAATTGAATTTTTATAGTTAATAAATTATGGGAAAATAGGGTTAATATATGTATTATAATAGTAATTATGAAAGGATAATTAATATTCTATTAGTGGAAGATGAGATTAAATCTGCCCGATTATTTGAAGTATTCCTTTCCAAGCCTAATATCTATAATGTTAAATTCAGGTTAAACCTAGCTAAGAGAATGGATGAAGCTATCTCTAAATTGAACGATAATAACTTCGATATTATCCTGCTTGATTTACACCTACCAGATAGCAAGGGATTCGATACATTTGATACTTTGATTCAAAAGTATAACAATATTCCAATTGTTATATTAACCAATATACAGAATGACGAACTAATCTTACTATGTTTAAAAGAAGGTGCTCAAGACTACATTTTCAAATCTGAAGCCAATTCATATATGTTACAACAATCTATTATCCATTCTATTGAGAGATATCGTCTACTTAAAGAACTTAAGGAATCGAAAAATAATCTTTCGAATTTTATTCATACGGTGGCTCATGATTTAAAAAACCCGCTTCAGAGTATTCTTACGCTGTCTGGTATGATAAAGTATTATTATAAAAATGACTCCTCGGTGAATCTTAGTTCATATGTTGAGAGGCTGGAGAATAGGATGGAGAATATAACCAATATGATTGATAATCTGTTAATGTATAGTATAGCGGATAAAGAAGTAATAACTATAGATAATGTAGATTTAAATGAATGTGTAAAGTATGTAGAGGATAACCTTTCTACATTAATAAGCGAAACAAATACCAGAATTATTTTTGATGATTTACCAACAGTAAAAACTGATAAAGGACAAATCATACAGCTTTTACAGAACTTGATAGAAAATTCAATAAAGTATAAAAGCGAATTAGCTCCAGAAATTGAAATTAAACATAAAATTGGGAAAAACGATTGCCAGATAATTGTAAAGGATAATGGTATAGGAATACCAAAAGATAAACAGGATCAGGTGTTTAATCTATTTAACCAAGCTCATAATGAAATTAAGAAGGAAGGTTTTGGTATTGGATTATCCATATGTAAGAAGATAATAGAGAGATATAATGGAGAGATTTGGTTAGAGTCTGAAGAAGGTAAAGGTACGGCTTTCATATTTACTCTACCTTGTGTTGATGATAAGATTAATTAGGCTTTATCTTAGGTAATTGTGCGTATGATAGCCAGAATTCATTAAGTGATTTAACAATATTTGTGAATTCATTGAATTTCACCGGTTTAACTATATAACAATTAGCATATAAATCATATGAACGGCTTATATCCTCTTCAGCGGAGGATGTTGTTAGTATAATGATTGGTATCTGTTTTAATATTTTATCACCTTTTACTTCTTGCAATACCTCAAAACCATTCTTCTTGGGTAAATTAAGGTCAAGAAGGATTAAATGTGGTAGGTCTTCTTTATTATTAATAGCGGTTGCTTTTAGATATTCTATTCCTTCTTCACCATTTAATTTTACCATTAGGTCAAAGTTGTAGTTATTTTTCTGGAAAGCTTTTTTGATTAAGATTATATCAGCTTTATTATCCTCGATTAATAATACTTTAGGAGATGAATTTTCATCCATATATATGCTCCAGGTTTTTTGATATTGTAAAATAAAAAGTTGTTCCTCTATTATACTCTGACTCCACCCATATTTTACCTTTATGCTTTTCTATAATCTTTTTGCACATAGCCAGACCCAATCCGGTTCCGGGATATTCTGATTCATCATGTAATCTTTGGAAGATAATGAATATATCATCAAAATCTTTTTCTTTAATACCTATTCCATTATCACTAACCGATATCATTATTTCATTTTCTCTTGCTTCACCATTGATTTCAATAAAAGGTGGTTCATCTCTTTTGAATTTAATTGCATTACTAATTAAATTCAAAAAAACCGATTCAATTAATCTTTTATCTACAAAAATTTCGGGAATATTCATATTATGAATTCTTATCTCAGATTTACTTTCTTCGATTTGTATAGATAAACTTAACAAAGCTTCATTTAATATCGATAATAAATCTGCGTATTCAAAATTTCTTTCTTTATTATCCAGTCTAGAATATTGAAGAAGGCTTTTAATCAATTGTGAAATCTTATAAGAGCTTTCCTTAATGTACTTTAAATACTCTATTCCATTCCTGTCTAATCTATTCTTATATTCTTCCTCTAGTAGCTCAGAAAAACCTGTTATCCCCCGTAATGGTTGTTGTAAATCGTGGGAGACTGTATAAGCAAATTGAGCCAATTCTTTATTAGATTCTTTTAATCTTTTATTTAAATCCTTCATCTTAAATTCAGATTCTTTTCTAGTATTTATATCGGATATAGTAGAAACAGCATATTCGATATTATCTTTATCATCTAAAATCGGGGCAGACCACATTTCTATATTTTTCCTTTTATTATCAGGTGTAACAATTATAATATCATCAGTATAAGATGAATAACCGCTAAGAGCTTTATATATGGGTAAATCATTCTTTGGATATGTATTACCATCCACTGATTTGAATATAGAGAATGGCTTCAGATAGGATTTATATTCTAAGTTTTTAAAAAAATCTTTAGGTATAAAGTTTATCATTTTTCTATTTAAATAGAGAATTGTTCCCAGGGGGTCGGTTAGAATAACTCCTAAGGGTATAGAGTCAAGTATTCTTCTTAATCTTTGTTGGGTTTTCCTAATGGTTAATTCCATATTCCTATTCTGGGTTATATCCGAACCTATACTTTGATATTCCAATAGTTGTTTTTTATCATCATATATACCTTTATTAATCCATTTTATCCATTTGGTCTTCCTATTTATGATTGCTTTAGTTACAATGCTATTCTTAGGATTATGGTAATTTATATCCTGTAGTTTATCAATGAGCTGTACTCTATATTCTTGAGGAATGTCTTTTAAGAAGGGATAGTAAAATCCGATTAAATCTTCTTTTTCTTTATTAAAGAATTTACAGAATCCTTCATTTACAAAGTTTATAGTGAAATCTGGAGAATATCTACATATCAGTTCCGACTGGGTTTCTACAATAGCTTTATATCTTTCTGCGGTGAGTCTATAATTTGTTTCTGCTTGTTTTAACTTTGTTATATTAGTACATAAGCATAAAACACCTTCATTGGTTGGGTAGATATTTACTTCAAACCAGTTGTCTTTATTTTCATCCATAAAGAAATTATTATCGATAATATATCCTGGTTTTTGAGATGCCAGAACCTGGTTAATCTTATTATCGATGATATTGTTATAATAATCGGGGAATACTTCATATATTCTCCTTCCTAAAATCATTTCTTGTGGAATTCCAGTAAATTTTTCTAATGATGGGTTAACCATTTCTATTTTCTTTTCATAGTTCATTAC
>CAYUUC010000366.1:0-3551 GCA_964447635.1 uncultured Spirochaetia bacterium | reverse complement strand
TTCAACATATTTGTTTATGTCAAGGTTAACAATATTATTGTTGATATGACTAATTGGTCTACCTATGTCTATCTTGAGAAGGTTTATTACTTTCAATGCTATGGGGGTATACTTCCTGACACATAGGTTGAGGTCAAGGAAGATGATGCCTATCTCTATTGTAGCGAGAAGATAGTTGATATCATTATTAAGCTCTGTCAATTCTTCTATCTTACTCTGGTATTCCGCATTGACTGTGTATAACTCTTCATTTACCGACTGAAGTTCTTCATTGGTTGATTGTAGCTCTTCATTGGATGCGAGTAGTTCTTCATTGGTTGATTGTAGCTCTTCATTGGAGGTTTCCAATTCTTCTATAGTTGCTCTGAGGTTTTCCTTAGTGTAGTTTAGTTCATGTTCTAAGTCTAGTATATGTTGTTTAACTTTATCATCTATATTGTATTCTTCGATTTGGTCGGTGAAGTCTTCTTTATGGTCTTTTGTGTCTGTCTCTACTTCTTGGAATGAGATAAGGATAATTTTTTGCTGTATGGCGTCGCTATAAATGGAATTCACGATTAGGTTTATTCGGGTGTATTCCTCTTTTTCTTTGTTATCAGGGTTTTTAATCATTATATCTTTGTATATTACCTTTTTTTCCTCATCTGATATCTTATGAACTGCGGTACTTATAGGGATGAGTAGGTCTTCTATTACGATGTTCTTTATGTTATAGCTAACTTTACCAGAGGGAAACTTTAAATACCTGTTAGCATAACCGAATACATGTAACAGCTCAAAGTTCTCATTAATAGCCACAGTAGGGGGTAGGTAATCATCGAACATCACTTTATATATTAATTCGTAATTCCTTAACTCACCGTTAACGTAATTGATAGGTTTATAATCTTCCCTCTTTGCAGGGGTTTTTAAAGGCTTGTAATCAGGTACATTAAAGATATTAGTAGGCAACTTCTTATAAACGCCTTTCTTCTTGTATAACTTCCATTTGGAGTTGAATAAGGTGAAGCTGTCAGTCATATCGCCTATTGTTTCACTGGGTCCCAGGAATAAGAATCCATTGGATACGAGGGAGAAATGGAACAATGATAGGACTTTTTTCTGCATTACCGGTTCTAAGTATATAAGTAGGTTACGACAGGTGATAAGGTCTACATTAGAGAAAGGTGCATCCTTTATCACATTATGAGTAGTGAATAGTATCATACTCTGGAGTTCTTTGGTAACCTGGTAGTTATTGCCTTTCTTTACGAAAAACCGTCTCATCCTTTCCTTACTGATATCACCCAGAATGCTTTCAGGATAAACCCCAGCACCGGCTATCTTAATGGCGTTCTCGTCTATATCAGATGCGAAGATTTTAACATCATAGTGAATCTTAATCAGGTCTAGGAATTCCCTTATAATCATGGCTACAGAATAAGTCTCTTCACCGGTAGAGCAAGCAGATATCCAAATCCTTACCGTATCTCCTTGGTTCTTCTGCTCGAAAATCTTGGGTATCACTTTTTCTTTTAATATCTCAAAAGCTTCCTGGTCTCTGAAGAAATTAGTAACCCCGATAAGCATTTCATTGTATAGAGTATCCACTTCGCTGGGGTTTTCATTTAAGTATCTTACATAGTCATTTATAGAACTGATCTGGTTTAGGCTAACCCGTCGTTTTATTCTTCTGATAATTGTGTTTGGTTTGTAATATGTGAAGTCTACTCCCTTTTTGGTTCTAATCAAGGCTAATATTTTGGAAACGCCGTCTTCTGTTGTATCTGTTATACGGTCTTCTTTTTTATCGCCTGTTATATAAGGGTGGTTAGTGTATTTAAGCAAGACTTCCGGCATCTTTTCCGGTGGCAGGACATAATCGATGAGACCGGTAGCGATAGCACTCTTAGGCATACCATCAAACTTAGCCGAGTCTGTATCCTGAGCCATAATCATTCCACCAGCTCCTTTAATCTCCCTGATACCAAGTGTTCCATCAGACCCGGTTCCGGATAGAATGATGCCTATCGCTTTCTTACCCATGTCTTCCGCTAAGGAACGGAAGAATATGTTAATAGGCAAGGTTAATCCTTTCTGATTATCCATTTCGGTTAATAGTAGCTTTCCATGGAAAATGATAAGGGTTTTCTTCGGTGGTATAAGATAGATGTTGTTCGGTTTTACCTTCACTGAGTCTTCAATTCGATGAACAGGGATAGATGTATGTTTGGATAGAAGTTCTACCATTAAACTTTTATAATCTGGCGATAAGTGTTGAACAATAACGAAAGCCATACCATTATCCGGAGGCATTGATTTAAAGAATCTCTCCAGGGATTCAAGACCTCCTGCGGAGGCTCCTATACCAACTATGGTAAAGTCTATATCTTTATCCTCAGGTTTATGTCCTTCTTCTATCTTTTCTTTATTTTTCCTTTCTTTTATTTTTTTGTCCATAGCATTGGTTATTTTCTTTTCAGGAAAAATGTTATCATTATTAGTCATATTTATCCTTTTTAGAATATCCTATATTAAAATGAACGATATATAGAAATATAAATAAATTTCAACAAAATTTAAATCAATTTTTATATTTATCTTATATTTGTTAGTAGATTTATCATTAATGTAGCTTTTTATAATTAAATTTTAGCATAATAATAAATTTAGTCAACCCTTATTATTAGTCTATACTTTTAGGATACTCATATAAAATATCATCAGAACCGGAATTATTACATCCGGTCTGATGTTAATCCTATATGACGAATCGTAGGATTATATCGGGATTATATTTATAGGATATATGAGGTTTATAGAAAAATAAATGTATGTTTACAAAAACCACTATATATAATCTATATATGAGAGAAAGTTTATATTATATATACAATATGCAGATTATTTGTTAAGTTAATTGAAAATAAATATTTTTTTTCGGTTAATTTTGTTTATATGTTTATGGCAAAAAATTAAAGCTCTACTATTTCTAATTCGCTAAAAAAGAATCTCACTTCTCGATTAGAATTTTCATGAGAATCCGACCCGTGAACTGCGTTCTGCTGCTTACTTCCAGCAAAAAGCTTCCTTATTGTACCCTCTTCAGCTTCATTAGGGTCTGTACTCCCCATCAGTTTTCTAAACTCATTTATAGCGTTAACCTTTTCCAAGACTATTGCTATGATTGGTCCTGAACACATGAATTTAACAAGGTCATTGAAGAAGTTCTTTTCCCGGTGTATGCTATAAAAAGCTCTCGCTTCGGATTCTTTCAGATGTATCTTTTTTATAGCTACTATATCAAATCCATTTTTCTCGATTATTGATATTATATCTCCAGTATGATGTTCTCTAACAGCAATTGGCTTTATTAAAGCTAAAGTCCTTTCTTTAAGCATATATCTTCTCCAATAAATTTTTCTTTAGATTAAAGGTAATAAAAAAACATTCTTATATTTATAGATATAGAATCTTTCGTTAAAAAAAAGACTTATATTTTTATTAAAATCATGGTAATTTTTTCCTTCTGTGAAATTTCTGGTTTTAAAAGAGACCCTCCTAAATCCTCC
>CAYUUC010000365.1:0-3560 GCA_964447635.1 uncultured Spirochaetia bacterium | reverse complement strand
ATTATATATATAAATCTATAACCAATATTACTTATACACATGGTTCTAAAATAATATTAGATTCCTGTAATAGGATATCACCCCTAAATTCTCTTTTATCATTGGTTACATTTATTTTTAATAAATCTTCTCTTCTATCTAATTGTATCAATTTCTCTTTATTATTTTCTTTGATATTTTTAGTTACAATCATACTTAAGAAATATATTCCAGTATTCAAATAATTTTTAAATTTAGCTATAATTGAATAGTATTTATCATTTTTAATATTGAAAAAATGTTTCTTCATCCAGCTATTATTATCAGCAAAAACTATATTGCCTTTTTCATCCCTTATTATAAAACCGAAAACCAGTTCATCGATATCCTGGTATGTTTTTATTAATAACTTAATTTCAATATCATCCATTAATGCATAATCCCTATCATTCACAATATCCTTAGTTCTATTTAATATCTCAATATCACAGATAATAGCTTCTTTATTACCATATCTTATCTCATTCTCATTATATAAAGGGTTCTCTTTACATTTATCTTCATCATAAAAGATTAACAGCTTCTCATCCACAATTTTACCATTAGTATCCTTTCTGGGACTTACCAATCTATGATGTAGAAAGAGATTATTATCCAGGAAAAAATAACCTATAAATTTTCTTTCCTGTTTTGATTTATTGAAGGATACTTCTTTTCCATTTTCTAGATGTATAAAATCCTTATTATTAACTGATTTTTTCATTGGAGTAAGGATTATATAATACAGTCCCTTTCGGAATTTGTTTTCAATTTCTATATTCATTGAATACTTCTCACCTTTCTTTAAGGATGATAAATCTATATCCTGAGAGTAAATAACTGCTTGCTCAGAGTTCTTAATTTCCATCTTAAAGGCAGGTTTTTGGACATATAATTGTATAAATAAATCTCCGGTTACGTAAAGTTTACCAAAACCCATTTCTGATGATGTTTCCCTAATGTTCAGCTTATCTATTACTATTGGATGATGATTATCCAACATATTGGATGATAGATGACCTGATGATTCTTCTATGTTTATGATAGGATTTATATATATCGACTTATTAAATGAGGGCAAATTGGTTCTCTTTCTTACTTTTAATTGTAAAATATCTTTTCTATAATCCAATTCCTGGTAAGAATTGCCGTTCTGCTCTCCTAATAATAATGAGAGGTGGTATTTTCCTTCATTTAGATTAAACTTATCACAAGCAAAATAAAATGTATATGTCTTTTCCTCTTCCAGGAGATTTAAAGGCTCATCTTCACTCCATAGAGTATTATAACCAAAGATTATGTTATCATCTTCATCTTTAAACCTAATTTCCAGAAATGGCTTCTCTATTCTTTCTAAGGAATGAATAATGATTTTTATATCAATGTTATCTAGTGTATCAATAAAACCATTATAGGTATTCTTGGAATAATTGATTATGGTTATATCCTGTATTTCAGCTTTTCCATTTCCATACCTTATTCCATTTTTAGCATATAAAGGATGGTTTTTTAATTTATCTTTTTTAACAATAACCTTATCATCCTTTAGTATGTTATTATTGATATCCCTTTTTATCCCCCTGATAATCTTTTCTGATACTTCTATATTCACTGGGTCATCATTAGATTCAATTTTAGATGAACTTTTATTTATTATATCGATAATCAACATATTCTCTCTTCGGTCGTAGACTTTAACCAAACCATATTCTTCTGTATTTAGTGAAAAAGAAAGGTAGTATTGTCCTTCTTTCATAACTGCTTCATTAAATTGAATGTATAAAGCATAAGCTAATCCTGATTTCAAATCCTTTAAATCTTTTTTAGCACTATATATAGGGGTAGAATCCATATCACCTTTATCCCTAAAATTAATCTCAAACTCGCATAAACCGGTATCTATCATACACTTTATTATTAGTTTTAATACAACATCATTTGATATATCTACCGGAGCTATATCTATAGTGTTATTATCATAATCAATCAGGAAGCACTCCCTTATGAATATCTCTTGAGTACCGAATCTTACTTCATTTTCATTATATAACTCACATAAAGGACATGTATCATCAAATTCTTTATTAATGAAGTATTCCTCAAAAGTTACTGCTTCTTTAAATGCTTCTTTTCTTTGTTCATATGGGTATTCATTAGTTTCTATTAAGGGCTGGCCAACTTCAAATTTAATGACATTTTCCAAAGCCTCGATATACTTTTGCTCATCGGTCTCCTTTTCTTTTATCAAAAAGGAAGTGTAATAGGTTGCATTATCCAATAAACCTTTCATATCTATAAGGATATTTAATTTACCCTTTTTTAATGTTTCTTCATTGCTGACTTCATAGGTAACCTTACCGGTGATTTCCTTATTATCTTTGTATCTAGTAAAGACCACAAAGAAGTCAATATCTTCAATATTTCTATTGACAGATAATTCCAGGCGGATTTTTGTTTTGGAAAGGTCTTTGATATTCGAGGGATTAATCTCGTTAGTTTCAGTATTAATTAAAATTATATTATGAACAATTATTTCATTATTACCATATCGCATGCATTCATCATGGTTGAAAAGCGGATTTTGCTCCAGGTCTTTGTTTATATCCTTAATAATAAATTTCTTATTTATTTCCTCATCTAAGATATTATTAAAAGTTCCATATTTTTTGTCTTCTTCTTTTTTCATTATCTTTTGATACTCAGATATGGCGTCTTTTGTTTCTCCGAAGTATATTAATTCCCCTTTGTGTAATAAGAGGACTCTATCAGAGAGGTCTTTTATGCTTCCCATACTATGAGAGACAATTAATAGAGTGGTGGATTCATTTTCCTTAAACTCATAGAATTTCGTAAAGCACTTTTCCTTGAATGCCTTATCCCCAACAGATAAAGCTTCATCGACAATTAGGATATCCGGTTCTACATTAACAGCGATAGCGAAGCCTAATCTCGCTCTCATTCCGCTGGAGTATGTTTTTAACTGTTCATAGATAAAATTGTCTATATCGGCAAATTCTATAATGGAGTCTAATTTCTGGTCAATCTCCTTTTTAGTAAGACCCAGGAAACTAGCATTAAGATAGATATTCTCAATTCCGGTAAAATCATTTTTAAATCCCGTTCCTAACTCAATTAGGGAAGAAACCTTGCCGTTTACTTCTACCTTACCGCTTGTTGGGTGGGTAATACCGCTTATTATCTTTAATAGAGTGGACTTCCCTGCTCCGTTCCTTCCTATTATGCCTAATGTTTCACCTTTTTTTATCTTGAGATTTATACCTTTCAAAGCATAATATTCATGATGCAGCTTTTTCCTTTTAAAAACTTCGTATATACGATTCAAAGGCTTCTTGTAAGTCTTATATATCTTTGTAAGATTATCTATTTTTATCGAGTAGTCATCTTTTTCAATATTCATTTATGTAATGTATGAACCATCCTTATTCTATACTAAAGTCATATCATAATCAATATTGGTGGTTGATTTTATTCAATAAGACCATCAACTTTTATCAATGGTATTATCAATTAAGATTAATAAT
>CAYUUC010000364.1:0-3569 GCA_964447635.1 uncultured Spirochaetia bacterium | reverse complement strand
CCATGTTGATGCTCCACTGTTCCAATCCCAAACTCTTAAATCAAAATCACTATTTAAACCACCCCCAGAAACAATTTTTGTACCATCATGATTGAATGCTACTGAATATACTCTTTCACTATGATTATCAAGAGTATGATTATTATTCCATGTAGACCCATTAAATTCCCAAACTCTTACTTTAAAATCATTACTACCAGATATAATTTGTGTACCATCATGATTGATTGCTACTGAAGTTACCGAAGCAGTATGACCAGTTAGGGTATGTGTGATATTCCAATTTGTGTTATTGAATTTAGCTATGATAGATTTATTATCATCCATTACAATAGAAGTTGGATTGATATCTCCTGAGAGATCTCCGCTCCAACTATCAAACACCCAATTTAAGTCGGGAAATCCTTCTAGTGTTACCAGTGTATCTTCTTCGTAAATCTCTCCTGGGGGACTTAAGGTTATACTCCCACCTCCTGAGATATTTGTTGTTATTGTAAAAATAGCTAATGTGATTAAATTGAATGTGTACGGGTTTTCATCTGAATCGTCGTTTGCTATGCTGACAAGGATATCACGGCTTACCTGCGATGTGTCTATCTGCTGAATGGTGAAAGTCTCGCTTCCTGTCGGGGGTATCGTTGATGATAAGGGCTGTGTTACTGTGAAATCATCATGACCCGTTCCGCTAAACTCCACCAGTGGATTGCCGGTTAGATGAAGATCACCATCGCCGTTGTTCTGTATGGTGAAGATAACCTGCGGTGGACTTCCTGATGAGATGTCATCAAAGTTAAGTATTGACCCGTCAATGATGGTATTGCTGTTCCTCTTGATTACAATCTCCGGTGCTACATCGATAACCAGGTTGAATGCCATGTTACTTTCATCTGTATCGTTGTTGGGGATACTTATCTGAATGCTCCTGTCTACCATAGCCGGATCGGTAAGCTGTATGGTAAAGTTGTCCTGTCCACCAACTGGAATGGTATCGCTCGATGGCTGTTGGGATACAATGAACACACCTACATCTGTTCCGCTTATCGAGACAAGGTTAGGATTACCCGTTAGTGTAAGGTCAGCATTGCCGATGTTCCTTATCGTAAATGTAGCTTCTAATGGTGAACCGGAAGCATAAGCGAGGAAGTCAATTGATGATGCGGATAGGACTTCAATTCCTGTTGATGTTTCCACTTTGATCTCCGGTTTATCTATGGAAAAAGTCCCCACCGCTACATCGGATGGATAAGTCTCTTCGCCTTGCTGATAGGCAATAGCTTTTATAGTCTTTGTATTAGTTACCTCAATTGATGTTCCATCATACACCATAGCCTCGGGGTCATCTGGTGTAGGGTTGGGAACAGTCCCTAATCCCATCCTATACTTAATTACAACATTGTCTTGCTCAGCGGAGGTTGAACAGTTCAATGTTACATTGACTATATTTATATAACTACCTTCCTCAGGAGCGAAAGTCGGCGTCGCTACCTCTTCGATAACATATTGTGCATCAACCACACTTGAATCCGGCTGGGCTTGTGATGGATCGTAGCAATACGCACGCAATAGCGTGTCTTCATCAATGAATATCGGCTGGTTGTCATACTCCTGCCCGTACTCTTTTGGATCCTGCCCATTATCCGTATACTTGATTTTGGAGCCGACTGTCGGTGCTATGATCGTTACTTCCGTGTGCAGGAAGAATTCACCAGGCGTCGGGGAGAATTCCGGTCGCTCAACCGGTGTATAGAATGTGTTATTGTCACACCCAAACATCATTAAGATTAATCCTAAAGCTATCGCTAAAATTGAAATTGATTGGGTTTTGTTATACATTTTCCTTTCTCCTTATTTATACAAAAGTATTTAAGGTAATTAGTCCAATTTATATTAATTGTCTTTATTAATGACTATAAAGTCATAATCAACCTTTGATAAGCTGATATCGGCACTCTCTATCTTTAAAGGATGCCCTCCTTGTGTCTTCATAACACACTCACAGTCGACAGACGGGTAGTATCCCTCTCTCGAAATGACTCTAAAGTCCCTTTCATACCCATCATCGAAAATCCATCCGATAACGATGTCTTCTCCATAATCATCCTGTCCTATTATGGGTTCCACTACATCATAAGGTAATCCGCTATCATAGACCATCTCATTGGGAGACACACGATTGTAAAAAGCAGGCGGGGCAATAGCATAGTGATCCCAGATGTATGCGTAATCGTTTACCAGAGGTATATCATAGAATATGCAGAAATAGTAAGCATAATTCCCGTTAATCCTAATCGCACCGTAGGGAGCTTCAAAGGGATATCCGATGATTCTCGTAGATGTGGTGGCATTCCCCTCGCAGGTTGCTACAGCACCGTTGTAATGTAATGGTATGATTAGGTAACTATCACAGGTGAAAAGATGTCCTGTTAATGATACAATAATGAATAATATAAATATATCTATTCTCATAATAAAACCCTAATAATATAAAACAATTTTAAAAGCCAAGCCCATCATCAAATACAAGTATTAATGATGGACTAGACACTTTTGAACAAAATTTATTGGACATCTTCAGGATTAATGACTGTAAAATGATAATCAATAAGATGCTCAATCTCTTTTATATTACGGGATTTAGACCGGTTGAACTGGGCTAATATCCTAATCGTTTCCCTATCGACATCAGACTCCACATTCGCTTCTAGAGTAGTGAATTGATTTTCTATAGAAGGGACATTACCATTTCTGAGGATGACCCTTCCATTACCCATATCATAGCCTTCTGCGAAGGTAAACCCGATTACGGTGGTTTCATCAGTATCATATATAGGTACTACAGCATCACTAGGAAGAATCTTTTCGTACTGTATCTCTCCAACCCCTATTTGATGATACATGGCGGGTGGATTTTCAGAATTGGGGTCCCACATACAAGCATAATCGTTTACAATGGCATTTGGTCCTTTTGCCGATTCATAAAAGAATGCGACCCATAACACAGTCTGATCGTTGATTACAGCAGTCCCAGACTTACCATCGAAAGGATAACCTGTCTGGGAAGGTCCACCAGCATATCCTTCTGCGTTCATACCTAATCCGTCCTCATCGTAATCGATGTTGTTGGAACAAGATATAGGAAAAATGACCATAAATAGAATTAACAATGTTATAAATGTTCTTTTCATTTTAATATTACCTCTAAATTTTAATTTACATTTAAATATTATTCAATATAGATAAATAGATTTATTAATATTATATAAAATATTATATGTTATTTTGATATTTAAACAGTTTTATTTTAAAATTAATAACAAAAATAACATTAACACACTATTATTAAATATAAATAAAATTTTATTAGGGAGATATGATAATTATATACTCACAAAGAATTTAGAGATTTATTTATGATATTCCTATGTATGCTATACTCTTCTAATATCAAAATTCGATAATTGTAAGAAATACAAAGAGACCCACCTAATATCATCTCATCTTCTCAGAAGATGTTATAGGGAGGACTTGAAGAAGTTTTGTTTATAAAGCATCTTTTACCAGATCTTTTG
>CAYUUC010000363.1:0-3570 GCA_964447635.1 uncultured Spirochaetia bacterium | reverse complement strand
GATTTAAAAAACCTAGAATTATATAGCTTATTAGATAAAGAATTCTTGGTATCTTATGATAATAAAAGGCATGGAGCATCTTCTGCTAGATTTTATAGACTTCTTGACTCTGTATCATTATTTCCAAAAGAAAACTCAATCTTTACTACTGAGGATAGTGCTGGTAGTTTTACTTTTGATTTTTGGATTTATTTTTATAATACATATAATAACCAAACCATCTTTGAAAAAAAGGGTCAAGCAATTCAAGAAAATGGAGAAGCAATTACATCCGGTGTTAGCTCAAGATTATATGATAATCGTATAGAAGTTAGTTTCAGTAATGTATTTTACCATATGAGTTCTCTATTAAATGATAATCCATATTCAGAAAACCAGATAAAGATGGATTCTTCAGAAACCATAGTACCTGAAAAATGGTATCATGTAGCAATTTCATTTGATGAATTTACAGGTTTACTAGCATTGTATATTAATGGTATTATGCAGGACAGTGTCTGGTGTACCGATAACCGAACTCCTCGTGGGGAGATATTTATTCCACGCTTCCATGAAGAAGATTCTCCGCTTCTTATTGGTCCTGGAATAAATGGTCTCCTTGATGACTTTCATATTCAAAGAACCACCATCAATAATCCAGCTTTAACTAAGTATAAAAAGACCGAAGGGATAATAAAATCTGAAATAATAGATTTGGAATATGATGGATCATCCATAGGAGATGTATTTATACAATCTGAAAAACCTCATAATTCTGATGTAGTATTTGAATTTAGAATATCATCGGACTTCTTCCTGCCTGATACTCCTGTTGAGAACTTAAAATGGATAGATTATTCCCTAATTGATGAAATACCAGATAACTACTTAAAAGGAAGGTACTTACAATGGAGATTAAGACTCTTACCAGGATATTTATATGAATATAGTCCAATAGTAGAATCTGTTAATATTGATATTAAATATAACCATCCTCCAAGCAAAGTACTCGGATTAAAAGCTGATAGTAGAAATGGTTTGTTAATACTTACATGGGATGGGAATATCGAACAGGATATTGATTCTTACAAAATTTACTACGGAGCAGAGAGTAAAAACTATTTGGATGAAGGTTCTATTATTACTATAACCAAATCACAACTCGTAGATCCAATTAAACCATCATATATAATCAGAGGATTGGAAAAAGATAAAGTGTATTATATATCTATTACTGCTTTGGATAAATATGGCATGGAAAGTGATTTTTCAGAAGAAATATCTATAAGAATTAAATATTAACTTTATCCAAATATCCCCATCGATTTTTTGATTTAACATCTAATTAAAATATCTTATAATTATGAAAAAGATTAATTCCAAAACAAGAAAAATCCCTATTAATCATATAGATAAAATATTAAGTAATGTTGAAAAACCTGCACGATACATTGGTGGTGAAATTAATACCACAGATAAATACATTGATAAATGCCTGGTATCTATAGCTTTATGCTATCCTGATGTATATGAAATAGGCATGTCAAATCTAGCAATTAAAATTCTTTATGAAATTGTAAACTCAAACAAGATGATGATTGCGGAAAGAGTGTTCTCTCCTTGGGTAGACATGGAAGAACAACTTAGGATTAATAATATACCTCTATTCAGCCTTGAATCCAAGACCATCCTTCAAGACTTTGATGTGATAGGTTTTTCTATCGGTTATGAACTTCTATATACCAATATCCTAACCATTTTAGACTTATCCGATATACCATTCTACTCAAAGAATAGGGATGAGGACCATCCATTGATTATCGCTGGAGGTCCTGCTATGGCTAATCCAGAGCCTTTAACACATTTTATGGATTTAATCGTGCTGGGTGAAGGAGAAACTCTAATAATAGAAATCCTGGATAAAGTGAAAGAATTTAAAGAAAAAGGCTATCCAAAAAGGGAATTACTACATCAATTATCTTTTTATGATGGTATTTATGTACCATCTGAAGATAATTCATATCAATCAACAACTATTGGAAAAAAGATTGGAAAATTCAGACATCCAGACCTAAATAGTAATATATTGCCGACAAAAATACCTATACCTAATATTAAACCTATACAAGATAGAGGAGTGATAGAAGTATCACGGGGATGTACAGTAGGATGTAGATTTTGTCAGGCAGGTATGACTAATAGACCGATAAGAGAAAGAAGTATTGATAATATCGTAAATCTTGCTGAGAGGTTATATGAAGAGTCTGGATGCTATGAGATTACATTAATGTCTTTAAACATAGCTGATTACACTAATCTGCCCTTACTTTTAGAACAATTAAACAATAGATTGAGAGATAAAGGGATATCGTTTTCTCTACCATCTTTAAAAATAGACAGCTTTAGCTTTCAAATTGCTAAAAAATTAGCTGAAGTGAAGAAATTTGGTTTGACATTAGCAGTAGAAGCTGGTAATGATAAAATGAGAGGTGTAATAAATAAGAACTATACTCAAGATAAACTTTTAGAGTTTATTGAACAAGCTTCAGATTATGGATGGAATACGATTAAGCTATACTTTATGGTTGGTTTACCAGTTGAGTTTGAAGACATAACCGAAGAAGAAGCAATAGTTGAACTACTTGATAAGATATCCCAAAAGGCTTCTAATAGAACTAATATCAATGCTAATATTGGTATTTTCATACCTAAAGCTCATACACCTTTTCAGTGGATTAAAATGATTGGAATTGATAAAGTTTATGATAAAATAAAGTATATTAAGGGAAAAGTTAAAAGTAAGAGAATACATGTAAAATATATACAACCAGAAATATCATTCTTAGAAGGACTCTTATCTTTAACAGGTAGAAATATTTCTAAAGTTTTAATTAATGCTTATGAAAAAGGTGCTCGTTTTGATGGATGGCAGGAAATGTTCTCAATTAAAAAATGGTTAGATGCTTGTAATGATTTAGGTTATGACTTTCAAGAAGTCCTGTATAAAGATAAACCTAAGGAATATATTTTTCCATGGGAGCATTTGGATTTTAAGATAAATAAAGATTACCTATATAATGAATATGAAAAATCTAAAAAATACCTTAAAACTAAAGATTGTAGAGTGAAATGTTATGAATATTGTGGTAGTTGTACAAAAGATATTAAAATGAATGTAGATGATTCTGAAAAGAAATTTGATAAATCCTATATGGAAGAGATATATAACAAATTCTACCACAATAAAGAAAAAATAGATAAGGAAAAACCCAATTATCTAAAGAAAGAGGCAATAGGTAAATTACGATTGACATATAAGAAAGAAGGATTGGCTAAGTTCATTGGACATTTGGATTTAACTTATATATTTCTAAAGATGGTTTTCATAGCAAAAATACCTATTCTATTCAGCAAAGGATATAATCCAACTCCAAAATTGGAATTTGCACCTCCATTATCAGTAGGAATAGAAGGTAGCGAAGAAATCGTAGAGTTTAAAATTAGCGATGATGTCTCTACAGAAAATATACAAAAAGAACTCAATTCTCACACTCCTACTGGTATTAAAGTAATCAAAGCGGAACTTATATC
>CAYUUC010000362.1:0-3571 GCA_964447635.1 uncultured Spirochaetia bacterium | reverse complement strand
ATGTTATTTAATACAAAAGATTATTCGGGTTTAATATTTATGATGGCTGTTCCTCATTGTTAAGAAAGATTTAAAAGGAGAATCCCCCCTAGCCTAACTTATTGGTCGTTCCTCATTGTTAAGAAAGATTTAAACAGAGAACCCCCCTAGCCTAACTTATTGAAAGGGTGAATAAGGATGAAATCCAAACTTCTTTAATTGCATCTTCGCAGAAGACGAGGGGATTCCTTTTCATTCATTAATTTTTATGGAAGAATCTGAATGATGTTTGGGGTGATAATTAGGATTAGAGTTATATGCTGGATAAATAAAGATTTTAGACTATTTATGCATCCGGCTTCTTCTCTCGGATTAACTTCAAGGCATACTCTCTTACTGCGTCCACGCCTTTGACTATGTCTTCTTTGTTCTGTCTGACATGGATATCGATGAAGTCCGACCTTCGCAACAGATTTGGATTGGGGTCATCATGATAGTATAGCCCTATTGTTGGTATGTATTGGAAAACGGTATCGTTTCCTACTTGATACTCTTGAGCTCCGACTGCAGTAAATGCTCCGTTGTTATGGTTGCCGATAATGGTGAACTCGGGGAACTTATCGAAGAAAGCGGTAATCAGGTCGCCACCGCTAATGCAGTCCGGACTGGTTATGACTATAATCGGGTTCTCGTAGTGGCTATCATCTGCTTTGAGGGGGAAGTCTCTGGAGTAATCGTCCTCGAAGGCATCTTTAGCCGGGTTGCCTGTATCTCTGTTAACCTGCTTGAAGATGAGTATGTCCTCATCAGCGTCTATTAGTTTAGCAAACCCTTTATACGATACTTGTTGCCATCCTCCGCCATGCTGTCTTATATCGATGATGAGGCCGTCAGTGTCCATAAGCTCTACGATAGCCCTGTTGAAAGCACCGGAGAACTCGGTCTCGTATGGGTCCCACTGGCTTGGGTCGTCGAACTCATCCCAACCTGATGGGAAGCTTGTTAGATAGATGTAGCCGATGTTAGTCCCTTCCATGATGCCGTAGTATAACGGGTCTGTAGCATAGAAGCTTATCTGGGGGTCGGTTACACCGGGAACAGAGACGAAGTGTTCGGTACACGGCTTGGTCGTCGTCCAGGTGAACCTTTCATATACGATAGGCTTGGTTACTATCTCACCGGTTCGGTACTCTTTGATGTTGATTTTCTCGAACAACCTTGCATTGGTCATACCTGATTTTAGAAGGTTATATCTGATAGCCCCTTCTGATGATGCTGGAGAGCCATAGTAAGGGATGTCCGCTTCTATAAGGTGGGGTAGCCATTCTGCCCATGGAATGCCGTTGAAGCCGACTATCTCGTCTCCAGGTCTCAGGTCGTAAGGGTTTTCTTCATCGATGATATAGGTAACGACGAGTTCTTCCTCCTCTGTTACCGTATAACATGCTCCAATGGTGCTTACTTTAGCCGAGAATGGTATAAATACAGGTGCGTTTTCCCGATAGGATGTTAATCCCATCGCCCCTTTCAGCCTTCCCGGTATGACCTGGGAATGACCTTCTTTAAGAACATAGGCCATACGGGTCATAATGTTTGCGAAGTCGCCGTAGTTATCGATGTATTCGATCTCTTCGTAAGCCCATTCGCCAAACTCATCCCAATCTATACCTTCGGGATTGTCTTCGGTCTTCATAATACCGGGGAAGCCGGGGAAATTGGTGTTGATGAAGCCCCAAATCGCTTGAAAAAGTTTTAACATAGTGTCTACATCTGCGGGTATCTCTCCCCAGAAGACCCGGTTGGTAGCTTCCAGATTCTCTATCTTGGCTTGTATCATAGCCATCTTCTCGTCTTCATCGGTAATCATGCCGTCCGGTACTGGATATTCAAATGGGACGAATTCTCCTATGTTGTAATGGGTACCTGATGTACATGTTATGTTGAATGAAATTAGAGAAATGATAGCTAAGATAGCTGTTGTAATGATGATTTTCAAGTTTTTCATTGCTTTATTTCCTCCATTAATGTATAGATAAGCAGTTTAGTTATACAAATCAAAATTGAGTTTAATTTATATAGATAGAGAAAAGATAATATATCCATTTTAATTTTTAAAAAAACATAGGCGGAATAGAAATCGATTTATGATTAAATTTTAATTTTGCAAAGTGAATAATCCTCTTTACCTTTTTTTAACAAATGGTTATGTTTCCTACACAAAATTTAAATTAAGAAGGAGACTTTTTATGATAAATAAAATATATATCATCACCCTGATTTTTATAATAGCTGTGCTATTAACTTTTGGATGTACTTCCGGTGAGGAAGTGGTCACTAACGATAACTTCCCTAATGATAACGAAAATGACATAGACGATAACGAAGAGGTATCGGTTAATCTGAAAGTATCCAGCGTGGTCGAATTGGTGAACAATCTGAGAAGCAATACCACAATAACTCTGTCAGAAGGGATATACTACATCGATGAGGCTTACGACACTTTCATGGAATCGGATAATCCCAACCAAAACATAACCTGGCAGGATAATTTCGATGGATTCGGTCTTGTCGTGTTTGGTGTGGAAAACCTTGAAATTCGGGCAGATGGTAATGTAACCATTCTGAGCAGGTCTGCTTATTCTTATGTTATGAGTTTCGAGTCCTCCAGAAACATAAAGATTGATGGTATCATTTTCGGTCATGATACACGAAGTGAGTGTGCCGGCGGGGTGCTTTCTTTCAATGGTTGTCAGGATGTTGCCATTCATAAGTCCGAGCTTTACGGGTCGGGTATTGAAGGGCTCTACCTAGAGTCAGTTGACCGGTTTGCCTTGAAGGACTCTTCTATTAGAGAGTGTACTTACAACTTCATTAGGGCTATAGACTCCACAGAGCTTTTATTCGAGGATGTGAAATTCGTGGATAATGTTTACTATGACTTTATGGACTTCATTGTTCTGGAAATGGTATCAGATGTCCTTTTTGATGGAGTTGAGATTATGAATAATGGTATGAACATTGAATACGATGATACCCCTGAAACATCGATTTTCTACGCTATGTCGAGTAAAAACATAATGCTTAAAAACTCAGTTATCCAGGATAATAATGTTGAATACTTTTCTAACAGCGAGGATGCGGTAACGATTGGAGAAGGAAACAGCATAGATGAGGAGCAGTTCCTCGTAGATATGTATGAATAATGTTTTTATGATAAGTTGGCAAATGGAATAATCTTTTCTCCGTTTGTATATATACTTTAATAAAATATATTAAAATAATTATATGTTTTTATATGTTTTAAAATTTTAAGGTCTTAGACTGTTTCTTTCCTTCTCATAAAAGATAAAAACCCTTATCCTCGTAATACTTTACTAATTCTTTTCTTTTTAAGACACCTTATACCTCGATAGATATCTGTTCTAATAAGTTGTTCCCAGTGGTATTTCTTTATCTTGTTCTTTGTAAACCCATATAATCATCTCCGAACCCTACCACCACAAAGCAAAGAATTAAACGATGCGATGATGGTGTAACATCAGCCACCACAACAACAAACCTGCTACCTAATACCTTGTACCAGCGAACATAG
>CAYUUC010000361.1:0-3577 GCA_964447635.1 uncultured Spirochaetia bacterium | reverse complement strand
TGAAACAAAAAGGATTAGACTACAATACAATAAAAGAAATTACAGGAATATCAGTAAAAGAAATCGAGAATCTATAAACTCATAAAATTATTATATTAGTAGGAATTTATTATGATAAATAAAAGATATTCAATCATTTTTATAATACTCACTTTAATCACCGGATTCGGATTTCTATCAAGTCAAAGCAAGGATGTAATTAAAACACATAGCGGTTCTACCGAACTTAAAGCTGAAAGACTTGCTATCGTTGTTGGGGTTGGCGATTACCTAAATAGAGGCTTTAGAAAGCTCAACTATACGGTATCGGATGCCAATGAAATGGCTAAATCCTTAGAGGAAAACGGGCTTTTTACCATTATTAAGATTACCGATGAAACCGAATTAAAACCAACATGGTCTAATATCAACTCTGCTTTGGATGATGCTGTAGAACTATCCGAACTCGGTATCCTAAAGACATTTGTTTTCTATTTCGGAGGTCATGGTCTGGTTGATAATGGCATTAACTATATTGCACCAATGGATGCCGACATAGACCGAATCGATATTACTACAATCAGCATGAATGATGTAATCAATAAGGCTAAGCAGATGAAAGAAACCAAAACCATGCTCCTACTGGATGCATGCCGCTCCCCAGCTAATGGTGAAAAAGGAGGTGAAGGAGGTTGGACAGATATGGGCGATACAGGAATATCTATATTATATTCCAGCGAACAAACTGAACCATCTTATGAAGACCCGCAACTCGAGCATGGCGTTTATACGTACTACTTGTTAGAAGCTCTTGAGGGGAATGCTGATATTAAACCATATGGTAATGAAGATGGGTTTGTTTCGTTTTACGAGTCATACATGTATCTCGCAGGGAAAATGCTTGAATGGTCGAATAATAACACCATTGGCGGTAAACAAAAACCTAGAATGACTATAGAAGAAGCCGGTGAGTTTCTCATAACTAAATCTACTATTGAGATACCATTTCGTTCAATAGATGATAAGAAAAGCGGGTTGGCATTATTCTACGGGACATCTCCGGGAGAGTTCTCTTTTGAAGATTCAGAATTGGAACATGGGGTTTTTTCATACTTTCTGGCTGAATCTATAACAAAAGCAGATGAATCAGCCTTTGGTGACAGTAATGGGTATATTGAGTTTTCTGAGGTAGTTAAATATACAACATTTAAATCTAAGGAATATTCTAAAAAACAGTTAGGATTTGAACAAACCCCAAGTATTACATTATTTGAATGGACTAATGATAGTATAGTAAGTTCTAATATACCGGAAAATAGATTGAAAAATTTTGCCGGGAAGCGATATGCTTTTTTCATTGGTATCAATGAATACATCTGGTTACCTGATTTGACCTATTGTGCACAGGACTCCCGCCTTCTAAAAAATATATTTGTAGAATTCGGAAATTTTGTGGGGAAAAACTTGATCGATAGTGACGCAACAAAAGAAAATATTAAAAAGCAGATAAAAGATATTGAAATTATGGTTGATGAAGGATTTATAAACAGCTTAGTAATCTATTTTTCTGGCCATGCATTTCAAATTAATAATGAAAATTATATTGTCCTACATGATACAACAATGGAGAATAATGAAAAACTCAAGGATAGTTCTATCAATTGGAAAAAAGAGGTAATGCCTATCATAGATAGAATAAAGGATAAATGCGAAGTTATGATTTATCTCGATATATGTCGTAATGAGATTAATAATGGTAAATAATCAAAGTAATCAGAAACATGGACAAGAAAGACAAGATCGACGGAGGGATTTTCGGCTCGTATCTTGGCGATGCCTTGGGAGCGACATCAGAGTTTGATCGGACATCAGAGATTTATGTCTTTTTAATCTTAATTATGGTCGGAATGAATTGCCATTCAGGGTCGAACCGGAGAAGTCCTTACCACCGAAGAAGCTAGTTCCGAAGAAATCCGGCTTTTCTTTGAATGTAGTGTTAGAGAAGTCCGCATCCTCGCTAAAATGCGCCCATGAGAAGTCTGCATCACCATTGAATACTGAGTTACGGAAACTTGCATCTCCATCAAAACGTGTGTGGCTGAATGATACATCGCGTTCAAACATTACATTGATGAAGTCAGCTTTATCCTGGAATTCTGCTTCGGCAAAGTTAACATTGTTCTGGAAGTGGACATTGGTGAAATCGACAAAGTCCTCGAACTCTGCTTCCAAAAAATCTGTGTTGTCTTGTATCTTAGTTCCGTAGAATGATACTCCTTCTTCAAACATGGTCTTCTTTTTGTTAGCGGAAGCGATGAGTCTTCCCTTTATGACGCAATTCCTAATGGTTATTGACCTTTCAACATAGCTTATATAGGTAGAGCCTCGCTTCTTCGTGTTCTGAATCAATGTAAAATCCAGGTCACCAAGTATGGTCTTATCTTCGATGTAGACGCTTTTGTTGTTATCAATCATCTGAATAACCTCTGATGCGTCTATGGTGTCGCCTGGAGTATCATCATCTCCATCAATGACCATGATTTGGTCAACTTTTTCGGTGAGTAAGCTTTCTGTAGGGATTATCTCTTTGCTTTGCCTCCTACTCCTCCAATAGAGTTTAACTGTTGCTTTGCCATCGTTTTCGAAGTAGTCGAGTTGGATATCGTTTTTGGTGCCGGCACTAAGCCATATCTTTCCGCTGTATTGAGTTTCACCATGTACACTCCATTCATCGATGATGAGCTGACCGTTTATCCATAGTCTAACACCGTCATCTGAGGATACATAGAAGGTGTATTCCTCGCTGTATTCTGGTATAACCTGACCGGTCCATCTTATAGAGAAGTGGTCTGAGGGTAAGGAACTATCGGGTTTACCGTATCCCCAGTCGAAGTTGATTTCGTTGTCTGTCCTTATGAAGGATGGATTGGATAGGTCGTCATCCTTGAAGTATTCTCCTATCAAACCATATCCGCTTAACTGCTGAGGGTCATCGTTATAATCATCTATGATGAATACATCATCCATCATATCATTAAGTTGAACGTTTTCTCCCCACATTGTCGCACCGTTAAAGTCATAACTGCTATCGAAGTCTGCATTCTTAAATGTAGCTTTACCAATGAACTGGGTGTCGGTAAAGATGGCATTCCTTGAGAATCTAGCTTCCTTGAAACTCACATTGCCTATAAATTGAGAATTGGAGAAGTCTGCATCCTTTTGGAAACTGGAACTCCTAAAATCAGCGATGCCTAAGAACTGTGCTCCATGGAATCTTGCATCATTCTGGAAATTAATATTATAGAAGGTTGTTTTCCCTGTGAACTGAGTGTAGTTGAAGTTAATTAGGTTTCGGAATGTGCAGTTCTTGAAGGTGATATTCCTTTGGAAGGTGGTTTTGTATATTTGTCTTCCATTCTTTCGATAGGATATGACATTACCGTCGAAAGTGCAGTTAATAAAGGTTATGCTTGAATTAATATAGCTTCGATATGTGTTTTGGTCTTCCAGTCCGGTATCATTTACATTAGTAAAGTCCAAATCACCGGTGATTCTGGTATTCTCGTGATATATATTTTGTCCGCTATTAATTCGATTG
>CAYUUC010000360.1:0-3599 GCA_964447635.1 uncultured Spirochaetia bacterium | reverse complement strand
CTAAAAATACAAGATATCCTTCTAAAAATCTTGTTTAGGTTATAAATAGATTTTAATTTTTATTAAAAATCCCTATGGTATCAAAAAATGCAAAATAAAATAATATTGTGATATTGACAATATATCTGATTTTAATATAACTTACTAATTAAGGTTTGTTGAAAAAAAAGACTCAAATTTATAAACAAAAGAGGAAAAAACGAATGAAAAACGCATTACCAATTATTCAAGATATTTACTGGATAGGAGTTAATGATTATGAAACCTCGCTTTTTGAAGCTCTATGGCCTTTGCCGTATGGTGTTACATATAATTCATATATGATTATCGATGAAAAAGTAGCACTTATGGACACGGTGAAGCAGAATACGGCT
Source organism: uncultured Spirochaetia bacterium (assembly GCA_964447635.1). Lineage (GTDB taxonomy): Bacteria > Spirochaetota > UBA6919 > CAYUUC01 > CAYUUC01 > CAYUUC01. The sequence goes on along the minus strand of CAYUUC010000360.1, from coordinate 3,225 downwards.
GATTTATTTCGGGATAAAGTAGCAGACATCCTCGATAATGGGAAGAAAATCGATTACCTCATCATTCATCATATGGAGCCTGACCACTCCGGAGCTATCATCTCAATGATAAAGACATTCCCCGATATGAAAATCGTTGGTAATAAAAAGACTATCGAGTTTATAAAAGATTTCTATGGGGTTACATACAATGTGATGGAGATAAAAGACGGGGATACTCTAAAGCTGGGAAAACATAAGCTCAAGTTCATACTAACACCCATGGTTCACTGGCCGGAAACGATGCTTAGTTATGATATGACCAGCAAAGCTCTATTTACCGGTGATATGTTCGGGGGCTTTGGTACGCTTAATGGAGGTATATTTGATGATGAGATTGACCTTAGCTTCTATACTGAAGAGATTAGACGATATTTCTCCAATATCATCGGAAAATACAGCAAGATGGTTCAAAAAGCCTTATCAAAGATTAAAGACCTAGATATCAATGTTATTGCTCCTACTCATGGTCCTATATACCGTAAGAACCCGCAATACATCATTGACCTATATGATAAGTGGAGTAGGCATGATACAGAAGAAGGCGTTGTCATAGCATATGGTTCAATGTATGGTAACACCCAGATTATGGCAGAAGCGGTGGCTAGGTCCCTTGCTGAGAATGGTATAAGGAAGATAAAACTATACAATGTATCCAAGACGGATGTTTCATACATCATAAACGATATATGGAAGTATAAAGGCTTTGTACTGGGCAGTTGTACTTATAACATGACCATTTTCCCTAAAATGAATAATCTGGTTTGCTTGCTAGATAACAAAAAGCTGGAGAATAGGTTCATCGGGGTGTTTGGTTCGTACAGCTGGAGTGGAGGAGCACTAAAAGGGCTTAAGAAGTATGTAGAAGGGAGTGATCTGGAATATGTTGAACCATCCTTCCAGGTTAAATCTCATCCAACACAAGAAGACCTTGATAAATGTTATGAACTCGGCAAGAATATGGCTGATAGATTGAAGAATTGTTAATAAATAATAATTCTGTATTTTATGTATAATCTGATTTTTCGATAAAATATGTTATAATAAAATAAAAAAAGTCAATATAAAAATTTATGATACCATATTTATTTTTATGGTGTTTTTATTAAACATAAAAGGCAGTTATAGTATAAGACTGCTTATATAACCCTGTGTAAAGGAGATATGTAATGAAGAAAAGACTTATAATAATCGCTTTAATCACTTTATCAATGTTGATATTTGCAATGTGTACCCCTCCATTAAACTTATCAGACCTCAATATCGAGTCCATGATTATTTATCTGGATGAGGTAGACCAGAATGGAGATACGATTCCCGGAGGTAGTGACGTTAGCGTCATTAAACCTGGACAGAGATATAGACTCTTAGTGAAAATCTATACTGTAGAAGGACAGACCAATCCCGACCCTAAAAACATAGATTATAGAGATATAATCGTAACATCAGACGCATTTGAGTATAATCCACCAGTAGAGAATGTTACTAAAGCGTATGTTACTGCGACCAAGAATAATTTTATGTTCATAGATGGTAGCACTTATGAGATGTTTGTGGAAATAGCATACAACCCATTTGAGGGTCATACTCAAGAATGGAACATCGATTGGAGTAACGATACTCTGGACTTCAGCGGAGATGAAGCAGTCGAACCTGGTATGAATGGCTTTAGTGGTACAGACGGGGCTGATAATGCTAGTGGACATGGTGACCCCGGAGAAGACGGTGGCAAAGGTGGTGATGGAAACAATGGAAGCGATGGTGAAAGCATTTCATATGAAATTGCATATTATGATATATCAGGCTTATCTATAAATGGCATATCCGATACTGAAACTCGTATGATAATCCTAAGAGATACCGAAAACGATGAATTGACCCTATTCAAAAAAGATGTAGATTTAAAACTCCTTACAAAAGGTGGTGATGGAACTGATGCTGGTGACGGCGGAAACGGCGGTAATGGCGGTGACTACACTGGAGACCCAGCTGAAGGCTATAAAGGTGGAGTCGGCGGTGACGGCGGAAACGGCGGTGACGGTGGAAGAGGTGGTGATGGTGGTGATATCACCATAAATTACCTGAATGGAACAGATATTGGTGATAAAGTTGTAAGTATGAACGACCCGACTTATCGAACCGGTGGTGTGAGTGGAAGAGGCGGACAAGGCGGAATTGCCGGAGAAAATGGCGACCCTGACCCTGGAGTGTCTGCACAAAACGGAAATAATGGTAGCGATGGTAGTGAAGGAGCACCTGGAGCATTGACAGCTATGGGTGTTAATGTAGACAATATCTTCAATGGAATAGCTGATAGCAACTTTGATAAAGGTTTACTAACCGGAGAACTAGACTAGCAAAGACTTTTTTATTAGTTGATTAATAAAACCCGTTGGATAAGTGATATAATATTACTTTTGTGGCGGGTTTTCCTATATATAGGACTGGTATTAGCCTTTTTTTCGTGCGGTTATCAGGAATCTATGGTTGGTTACTTCGATATAGCCTTTGGACTGTATATCGTTATGTATATCGGCGAGATTGTCTCTATGTTTCTTTATCGAGAAGTCAGGGAATTGCCATGGTACAGCTTTTAGATGATAAACTACCGCTCCTACATCATAAAAACGGCATATAGGGAAGTCTTCCAAATGTTCGATGACTTCAAAACCGGCATCTTTAATCTGTTTAACGGCATTGTTCAATGTCCAATCTTTCTGCTTTCTAGGGATGTTCATTCCGAGATACTTATTCAGTTCCATATCGTTGATACCGCCGACCTGTTGTGTAATGAATAAGCCATTGTTTTTTAATATACGCATTACTTCCACAGCGTTGAAAAATTCATGTCTATTTATAACCAAGTTAAATTTTCCATCCTGAAATGGGAGTTGTTTATCGGGTTCAACCTGGTAAACTTCTATTCCAAATGGCTGGAGTTTATTTCTTGCTATTTGTGCGTTTTGTTCATGGGTTTCAGTAGCTGATGTTTCTTCCGGGAATGGTTGTAATCTGGATAGAAATTCACCCCCGCCCGTTCCCATGTCCAGCATTGATTTAGTCTGTCTCATTATAGGGATGACCCGGCTTGCGTAAGACCATTTAAGAGGTTCGGTGCTTTCTCTTTGGGTTTGTGTTATGTAAGAGAAGTCCCACCCTACGAATGGTTCTTGTTCCGCTTCTTCT
>CAYUUC010000359.1:0-3601 GCA_964447635.1 uncultured Spirochaetia bacterium | reverse complement strand
GGGATTAGATGAAAAAATTGACCAAGAATTAGAAGAGGGTATGATTAAATATCTTTTTGATATTAGGGAATTGAAATATATAGATTCATCTTCCTTAGGAATTTTAATCAAAATTCTTAAAAAAGGAGGACAAGTAAAACTAATCCTAGACGAGAAAAACGAACAGATAAAAGAAATTATGGAATTAATAATCTTACATTTCGATAATACCGGTTTTTTCACCGATAAAGAAAAAGCAATAAAAAGTTTATCCTAGTCCTTATTCTATATCATCCAATGAATTGATAATCTTACCAATATGACCGAAATTTAAAGCTTCATCTGCTGTCATCCATCGATTCCTTTCTATTAATTTTCGAATTTCCTTTTCATCATGACCAGTTTCTTCAACATATAGATCGACTATCCTTTGTTTTACTCTCATCATCTCGTTAGCTTCTATCTCAATATCAGAAATCGGACCTCCCATTAATCCCGATATTAAAGGCTGATGTATCATAATCTTTGAATTAGGTGTGGCCATACGGTTTTCTTTAGAAGTGGCTAGAGAGATAATAGACCCCATTGAAGCAGCAAGACCACATATAATGGTTTTGACCGGGGCTTTTACCAGTCTTATCATGTCGAATATTCCAAAACCTGAATATACTTCACCACCTGGGGAATTTATGATGATTGTTATTGGTTTTTCAGTGTCTTCATTATTTAAGATTAGCAATTGTTTTATTATTTTATCAGTCATTTTTGATGAGATGGATTCGGAAATTACAATTTGCCTTTTATAAAGGAGTCTCATTGTGGGACTTAATTCTCTTTCATCTTTTTCGTTTTCATTATCATTTTCATTATCATTTTCTAATACATATGGTTCATTGGTTAAGTTTTTATCATATTTCATTGATTTCTCCTATTTTTTACTAATGTATAAATAAGATAAGGGTTATTTAATATTATGCAAAATAATCCTTGATATGTTGATTTATATACTTAAATCAGGTTTTATCCAATACCATATTCTTTGAATTTATTAGCATAAGATTTTAACTTATGCTCAACTAGGAAATAAACAGTACCAGAAGGGAATTTTCCTTCAGAACTTCTTTTTCCGCAATCTACTCCGGTTAACAATGTTATACCCTCATGAATGGTTTTTATAGGATATATATGAAACATGTTTTCTTTAACATCTTCTAAAATCTCTTTTTTCAACATAAGATTATCTACATTCTGAACCGGAATGATTACTCCTTGTTTACCTGTTAGTCCTTTTATACGACATATATCGTAGAATCCTTCTATCTTTTCGTTTACCCCTCCGATAGGTTGAATTTCTCCATTTTGATTAACAGAGCCGGTTACAGCGATGTATTGTTTAATAGGTAAATCTGATAGACTTGATAAAATAGCATAAATCTCAGTAGATGAAGCACTATCACCATCTACGCCACCATATGACTGCTCAAAAGCTATACTTGCATCTATAGCTAAAGGTTTATCCTGAGCGAACATATTCTTTAGAAAACCTGATATAATCATGACACCTTTATTATGTATTGGACCACTCATCATTGCTTCCCTTTCTATATTGATAATACCAATTTTACCAACGGAAGTTTTAGCTGTGATACGAGATGGTTTACCAAAAGTGATGTTGCCGAGGTTGTAAACCGCTAATCCATTTACTTGACCTATGGTTTCTCCTTCTATAGATATTAGTATATCTTCTTCTATTATGGATTCTTTTATCTTTTCTTCTGTTAGATTAATTCGCTTAATCTTTTCTTCTATTGCCTTACTCACATGTTGTGATTCAACGATATGTGTATTCTCTTTTTTGGACCAATAATGTGCTTCTCTAACTATATCTGCAAGATCATTGAATTGGATGCTGAGCTTATTCTGTTTATCCGATAGTCTAACACCATATTCGACAACCCTTGCTACTCCATCTTTAGAGAAGTGTTTTAGACCTTCTTCTTCACATAGTTTTCTGATAAAAGTAGCATAATGAATACGATTATTCTTTGTATTTTCCATTTCATAATCAAATTCAGCCATGATTTTGAATATCTTTTTGAAATCAGGGTCTTGACTATGAAGTATATTGTATATTAAATGATTTCCTACAACAATAACCTTAAGATTGATATTAATACTTTCGGGTTTTAATGAGGTGATAGCGAACATATTGTTATAAGGATCAGCTCCTTGAATCTCAACACTGGAATATCTTAATGCCCTTTTTAATGTTTGCCATACTCGAGGTTCTTGTAAAACATCGAGTATATTAAGAACTAAGAACCCACCATTTGCTTTTATAAGAGAACCTGCTTTTATCATCATAAAGTTGGTTGTAACTCTGCCATTAGGTTCTAGTATCTTTTCTATAGAACCAAATAGATTTTTATATGAGGGGAAATTTTCAATAATTACAGGTGGATGATTGAGTTCAGAATTATCCACAATAACATTTACTTGATACTCAATAAAATCGTCCTGTTTTGTATTTGGTTCATCATTCTTTTTACGGTTATGTTTTATAAAACGCTTTATTTCATTTAATAGATGGTTCATTACTTCATTTAGATATTTGGAGATATCTTTATTGATATAGTTTTCTCCCAATTCGTCAATCCAATCTCTTATGGTAGGTTTAGCTATATTCTTGTCTAGGTTCTCTAATTTATTATTAAGTTCAATTTCTAGTTTTCTTATATCCTTATAAACATCACTTAACTTATCTGATAAAGTGATATATAGTTTTTCTAATTCATCATATTTTTCCTCAGAAAACTCACCCGCTTTAACTTTTGTGTCTAAATCCTGCCATGATATCTGTTCACCATCAATAATAGGTGTAAGGTCTGGTCTCATATATTGCCCTGCTGGTACTTGTATAAGAGCGAAACCATTTCCTTTGGCTTCTTCTTCGAATTTTTTGAAAATCTGGTTGGATTTTTCTCTCATTTCGTTAATGATCTTGTTCTTTCTATTTTTATAGTTTTCACTCTCATAAAGATTAGGTATGGCAGTTTTCATAGTATCAATAAAGATATTCATATCTCTTTTAAATTTATTCCCCCAACCTGCTTTTAGTTTGATTGCGAGAGGGGAATCTGGAGATTTAAAATTGTATACATATATAATATCATCAGGAATTTCCTTAATAGTCCGTTTTTTCTCTTCAAGTAAGTATTTAACGGAAGTATTCCTTCCTGTTCCCTGGTGTCCAACAACGAATATATTGTACCCTGGGCTTTCGATGGTTAGACCCATTTCTAAAGCCTTAATAGCTTTATCCTGTCCGAGTATTTCATTCTTGATTTCCAATTCTTCAGTGCTATCGAAATCAAAATCATTGGTATTGCATACCCATCTTAATTGTTCTATCTTTGCTTCATGGATGTTGTTCATAGAAATAAACCTCTCTATTTATATCTTTAATATATTATCCATTGAAAATATATAAAGAGATTGATGATTTATAAATGGCTGGTAATATAAATTTTTTTGTTTATATTTTATTTGAATGTCTTCTGCTTCTTTATCTAATTGATTCATTAATTGAGATTAGGTATATATTGAACATATCAGTATAGAC
>CAYUUC010000358.1:0-3603 GCA_964447635.1 uncultured Spirochaetia bacterium | reverse complement strand
AGGAAATTCATAAACTTTAATAGGTGCTTCTTCAACAACAATATCCTTACTTGGCCATTCTATTGTTACTCTTGATATGTTATTATAAGTATTAATTTTTCCGTATGTTATAATCCAGGAAGGATTTTCATAGTCAATGTCATATTTGTCTATGTTTATTCATACTAATCTAATAGAAAATTATTTTCGAATATTTTTTTGTATAGTCATTAGCTTTTAATCCTAACTTATACCAACAACATTGTGCTAAATGGTTTATACTTTTTAGTGAAAAAATAAAAATTAATTTATTTGCTTGGTAAAAATGGTCTTGATTTTATTATAATATATCATTAAATATATATTAGTACCTATAGTTTATTTATTATGGAGGAGATATGAAAGGTAAATATAAACTAATTTCTTTATTTATCATACTTGTTTTTGCTATTTTCCCTTTAATTAATATTTTTGGGCAAAGCCAAGACTTCGTTAACAGTGGTTTCGTTCAGGATATACTAGACACGGTAGCAGAGTTTGACAATAATAACTATGAAATAGAGATTGTTAGCCTAAGCCCCCCGGAGGCTAATAAGAGTTTCTATAATGCTGCTGCTGTTTATAAACTTCAGACGGAGATAGTCATAGATGATACCGAATTCCTGGGAGATGGGATGTATTTCACGGGACTATTCATAGACTCAGATGGTGTTTTTGACCTAGGAGAGATGTTCGTAACCGAGGAAAGGCCGAATGGCTACACCCCGATGATTTATCCAGACCCGGAGAGGAATGATACATACCAAACTTTCTACGGCACAACCACAGGAGAGCAAATATTCGTCGGTATACTCTCTGACGAGATTCCATATTTTGGAAACATCTACAATAATGAATTTGGAGAGAATCCAAGGGCACGAGACCGATACATAGAGAATATCGCTGATCAATTGGAAGATGTAGACGCCAATGTCTTTATCCTCGAATATAATGTTGACCCTGATGAACTAGACTAATTAAATTAAGGAGGAGATTTTTAATTATGAAGAAAAAACTTTTTATAATATTAGTATTAATTTTCGCTATCACTTTCTCATTACAAGTTTTATCCGCACAGGGTAACTTCATGGAAAGTTCCTATATTAACACCCTGATAAACTCTACTAAAGAGATTCAATCCGGTGTCCAGGATGTCACTTTAGAGGTTGCGGAAAAGTTTCAGTCAGACACTAATAAGACCATAAACGGTCGCCCCGTAGCTTATGAGCTGTACATATCCATAAGCAGTGATATGGAAGGATATTTCTTGGAAACAGGAAAATTCATGTCGGGTCTATACATAGACGATTCGGGTATATACGATATCGCTAACGGTGCTTATTTCAACGAAACATTCTTTATGCAAGAAGCCCCTCAAGACAGATTCGTCATCGAAGGGACAAAAGAAGGTAGGTTTGCTCTCATACTAACCATGAGCGACCAGGTACCATATTTCGGAGACTTCATCAGCCCACAATATGAAGGGATGAATGATAATGTTAAACTTGGACAGAGATATGTAGAGAATGTTCTGGAAGAGATAGACGATAAACATGCTGATGTATTTGTATTCGAATTAGATAGTACTACTTTCCCACCACCACCTGAAGGATAATCAATACCTAAAACATAAATCACACTTCATCTTTTACTATAATATATATAAATAAGAATGGGAGCGGGAATAACCTATAACCCCCTCTCATTTATTTGTAGAACCCCGTCGGAGTGTATGTTAGCAAAGGATGTATGTATTGTCTGTTGAATGGGAGGATATATTTAATTGGTTGGAAAATTGCTTAACTCACCTTATCGCCTTTCTCGGTTTTCTTCAAATCGGCAGGTTTAACCTTTGAGATGAATTCCACGCATAGGAAAGCCCTATCGTCTCTCTGTTCGCACCATTCGCAGAAGTTGTTTACTTCTTTGATTACTCCTTCGGTGAATCTATCCATATCATCACCGCCGTTTTTTTCCACATATTCGAGTAATCTTTCTTTCCCGTAGAACTCGCCCTTCTTATTCCTCGATTCTATGATGCCGTCTGTATATAGTATGATGCGGTCGTGAGGTTCGAGGTAGACGGAGCCGTATGAGTATTCCTCGAGTGGTATATAAGCACCGAGTGGCGGATTACCTCCCGATTTAAGCTCCTCTATTTGTCCGGTCTTAGCGTGGTATAGGATAGCGGGCATGTGTCCGGCGCTGGAGTATGTAAAGTATCCCGTCTCCAGGTTGATTACACCGTAATATGCGGTGAGGAAGTAATTCAGGTCGCCTATGAACTGATAGAAGTCCTTGTTTACCATCTCGCATACCTTAGAAGGTAAGATTCCCCACCCGGAGTGGTTGATGAATGATACCTTAGCCATGGAGGCGAGGAGGGATGCTGGCACTCCGTGTCCGGAAGCATCTGCCATGAGTATGCCGTAGCCGTTCTTACCAACCCTAATCACATCGAAGATATCCCCTCCGACCTTGTCCATAGAGTGGTAACTGGAGCCGAATTTTAGCTCTTTTCGGGGGAAATTCTTCAAATCAGGTATGAGGTTAAGTTGAAGCCTTTGTGCCATCCTTAATTCTTCATTAAAGATACTATTATTCTTTTTCAAGTCGCTATTCCTTCTTTCTACTTTCTGTTTTAGACATTCGGCATATTGTACAATTTCTTTATGTTTGGTTTCAATTTGTCTGAAGTTCTCTTTTAGGTTTAAATTCATCTTGTAGAATTTTTCACGTATTTCCTGAAGTTCATCATAATCATCTATATCCATTTTGTAAGAGAGATTACCCTTAGAGACTTCATCTAAAGCAATAGATATCTTATTAAGCAGACTGCTATCCTTTTTCAAAACCAAATACAGGAATAGTATAATCACCATTAAGAACATCAAACCTGCTACTAATCCAAATATGAATAAGTCTAGCCATTTCTCTTTCAACTCTGAAGAATAAACATCGTAAATTAAATAGAAGCGTGATGCTTCCTCTACTCCTTCAATCGGTTTTACAAGGGTGAATGAATGGACAAGCAAGCCTGAGTCATAACTTTTGGTAATGAAATCCCGGTTTTCATCTCCCAATTCATCAAAAGCTATCTGCTTATACTTTTTCGTTACTTCTTTATCATCGATACTCTTGCCGATAAGGTCTTGATTAAAGCTGTATTGTATGGTGTGGCTTTCCTCACTGATAATGGTTATATCCTTTATCCCCATCTGATTCTTGTAATACCTCTGCTTTATGGTTTGTGTTTTGTTATCGAGGAATACCTCAATGATGTGGTTATAATTATATTTGTCGAAAATGACCGCTTTTTCCTCTATGTGTAGCTTAAAGGTAGAGTATTCCTTGGTGATATAAATCACTTCTATAATAAGGATAATTACACTTAATACCATAACTACAGCCAAGACTAATTTTTTATGCTTAGATAATTTCATTTCATATCCTACTTACTTAATGCTTATTAGTCCTTAACAAATAATAAGAAAAATTATTTTACATTTAAACTCACTTATGGTTAGTTCACCATAACTGAGCGGTACATTTTTTGCTTATGTGATTTCTTATCTGAATGAGTAA
>CAYUUC010000357.1:0-3610 GCA_964447635.1 uncultured Spirochaetia bacterium | reverse complement strand
TCAAAAGCAATTGTAGTATATAGCATTTTGTCGTTAGGTTTAAAAAATCGTTTTCTAAGATTTGAATCATCACTAGGAATGCTAAAATCTAAACCATCAAATATTTCTTTTCCTAATATTAAATCTTCATCTAATTCTTCCTCTAGTTCTTCCTCATTCTCTTCTTCAATTTCTTCAACTACTTGTTCTTTTGATTCTTCATCTGATTCCTCAATATTTTCTTTAATCTTAGCTCCTAAACTCCTTTTATAATATTCATCAATCTCTTTTTTAGTTTCTTCTGCAATCCTCCCTATTTCGTTTATATCAAGACCGAGAGAATCTAGAATTTTTTCTGTACTGGTTATTCTATAATAGGTTTCAATACTAATACAATATAAAATAAAAGTTCTATAAAAGACTTTAGAAGAATATAGAATTTTTAATGAGCTTTTGGTTCTAATCAAGATTTCCTCAATAAATCCTTTGGTCAGATTCTGGCTTTTGGAAATAAATTCTAAACCATCGGTTACTGCTTCAACAATTCTATTCTCATTAGAATAAAGAATATACATTTTCCTAAATATACTTGTTAATTGTTTTTTTATATCTTTAGGTTTAACTTTATGGTCAGTCTCTCTTTCATAGAATTTGATTATAGTATTAAAATCATCATCATTATATAGATTAGCTAATCGTACAATAAACTCGTAGGAAAGAGGAGACCTTTTCATCATACCAAATTTGAATTTTCTAGGACCACCTACTTTAGGATTTAGTAAAGTAGCCCCAACATAAGAAAGATTGATAAAGCAATCTTGTATTATATTTTTAATAATATCATATGTTTTTTTTGTAATCAATCCGCTAAATAAATGAGTAACACCATAAAAACGACCAACAATTCTAAGGAAAAAAGTTGGAGTTTTTACTCTCTGGTACTCTATTTTTTGCTTGCTTTTTTTATCTATTAACTCCTCTTTTTCCTTTAACATTTGGTCATATTTAGCATCTAGTTTTTTTCTTCTATCTTCGACGGTTTTTAGATAGTCTTTTTGTTTATCCTTATCGATTATTACATTTTTCGATTTTTTCTTTTCATCTACGACCTTTCCACCCTTTTCAAGGAATTTATTGAAAAGCTCTTTTCTATCTAGATCGTCCATTTTGTTAATTTTTAATCTTTCTCTAAAATCATCCATATCCTTAGACATGATAATATCCCCTATGGTAAAAAAATATATATTTATATACTAATTAAATTAAACATGAGGGAAAACAATTTTTTATTAGGGTGGATTAATTTAATATTATTCGTTATTATTCTCGGTTGGATTTGAATCATTATTTGGTATTGAATCTTCTTCAGTATTTTCATTTTTATCATCAGTTTCTTGATTGGTTTCTTTGTTTTCATTAGTTTCCGATTCTTCGACATCACTTTTTGTTTCATTATTTTCTTGAGTATTATTTACTTCATCATTATCGGGTTCATTTGAATCATCAGTTTGACCATCCTCTGTTTGTTGGTCTATTTCTTCTTGTTGATTTTCTTCAGTTTTTCTAAAATCCTCTTCTTGATTTATCCTTGCTGATGAATAAGATGTTAAGAAAGCTAAAGCAAAACTACCAACTAAAAAAATAGTTCCCAAAACTTGAGTCACTCGAACAATAGGGTCAGCTTTTCTGTTACCAAATCCTGTTTGAGAGGAACTTCCTCCTAATACACCTAATCCACCACTTTTATCACTTTGAAGAAGAACGACAATAACAAGTGCTATCATATCTATTACTAACACTACTAATAGAACAGGTCTTAAAATATTAACAATTAATTCCATTTTTTATCCACTCTCCATACAATTTTTATATCAGGAATTAAATTTAATAATCTTTTCAAAAGAATCAAACTTTAGAGACGCTCCACCTACTAAAGCTCCATCAATATCTTTTTGACTCATTAGATCCTTTATATTATGAGGTTTAACAGAACCTCCATATAAGATTCTAATATCATTAGCAATATCCTGATTATATATATTTGATAAAACCTCTCTTATATATGAATGAGCCGATTGTGCATCCTCAGGAGTAGCTGTTTTTCCTGTCCCTATTGCCCAGACAGGTTCATAAGCAATAACAAGATTTTTATGATATTTTTTATCAATACCCTTTAGACAACTTTTTAATTGAATCTCGTTTACACAATTGGTAATATCATTATCCCTTTCTTCTTCTTTTTCACCAATACAAAGGATTACATTTAAATCATTCTCCAAAGCATATTTAACTTTTTTATTGATAAATTCATTAGATTCATTAAAAATATGTCTTCTTTCACTATGCCCTAGTATAACATATTCAGCTCCAGCATTTTTAAGCATTTTAACAGAAACTTCCCCAGTAAAAGCTCCGCTTTCTTCATAATGACAGTTTTGAGCACCAATTTTAATATTAGTGATTTTAGTGATTTCATATAAGCTATATAGTGATATATATGGAGGACATATTAATATTTCGATATCTTTTTTATTTACTTTTTCCACTCTCTCTATTAAATTTTTTGCATAATCGAGAACATCAGATATAGTCATATTCATTTTATGGTTGCCGGCTATCAAAGGTTTTCTCATATTATCTCCTATAATTAGTAATTATTGTAATAAAAAAATAAAAAATAATTAAACAAAGTTCAATGGATACTTAACCAAAAGTCATGGTATTAAAATAATATATATGGAAAATAAAAAAGATGTAATAAGAGTAGAATCACTAAGAATAACATTTGATGAAAATGTTCTGTTAAATGATATTTCATTTAAAGTTTTAGAAAACGAGTCAATTACATTCATAGGTCCCAGTGGTTGTGGAAAAACAACATTGTTAAAAGTAATTGCTGGTGTTATTCCTTATGAAAAAGGCAAGATTTTTATATATGATAAAGAATTGCATAATTTAAGTTCTAAAGAGAAATATTGGATAAATAAAAAGACCGGTTTTTTATTTCAAAATTATGCTTTGTTTGATTCATACACTATCTTAGATAATATAATTTTTTATTTAGCCAACCATACGAAAATGAAAAAATCTGAAATGATAGATAAAGCGGAGAACTTATTATCAATAACAGGATTAGAAGGGATTAGTTATAAATACCCCTCTGAATTATCTGGAGGTATGAAAAAGCGAGTAGGTTTAATTCGAGCAATAATTCATAAACCTGATATACTATTCTTGGATGAACCAGTTGCAGGATTGGACCCAGTATCAGCTGATACTATAACCAAAATAATAATGAAAATAAAAGAAAGATTTAATTTAACTTTAGTTAATATCAGTAATGAGCTTAGTTATACAAAAAAGATATCAGATAGGGTTGGAATGATATATGATGGGTATATTCACAAATTAGATAGAACAGAAGAATTCTTCTCATCACAGAATGAAATAGTAAAACAATTTGTTAATGGCTTAAAATCAGGTCCAATTAAATATTAGATGTTAACTGATAATAAAAAACCCCTTCCTATGATTAGAAGGGGTTTTTTATTATATCTATGCCGCGGGGCAGAATCGAACTGTCGACACAAGGATTTTCAGTCCTTTGCTCTACCAACTGAGCTACCGCGGC
>CAYUUC010000356.1:0-3620 GCA_964447635.1 uncultured Spirochaetia bacterium | reverse complement strand
TTAAGCATCGCAAAAGAGTTGGCTGCGATGTAAAAAAATGTGCCGCTCAATATTGGTTTTTTCTTAATAAATCATTCACAAAAAATCAACATTATTAATTAAAATTTTGCGAATTTGTTCTCCGAAATCTTAGAACAATATCCGACTTATAAGTTTTGCTTTTGTTATAAATTGGTTTTTGTAGAAAATTATTAGAATATTATAATAAATCTTACAATCAATCTATACATTATATGTAAAGTAATTATCCCACAGATAGTCCATTCGTTTTAGCGATTCATCGATAGAAACCACAGTATAAGCATCGTTTTCGTCTTTTATGGTTAATCCGAGGTTATTAAGTTTTCTAAGAGCGTCTTTAATCTCGAAATCAACATCAAGCTGGATATTTTTATATATCCATTTCTCTATCAATTTATCCAAATCATCTTCTTTTATAGGCTCTTCCTCGATTAACAGGAAATAATATCCCAGGACAGCCTCTTTGAATTCTTGTTCTTCTGCACTATCTATGAGGTTTGCGAACACACCCATATTATTGTCCAGATTCTTGAAGTAGAGGTTCTCCGAAAGCTCCTTCATGAAGTTTATCTTCTTATTCTTATACTTATTCCATTGTCGTAGTATATAAGCGGCGAATGCGAACAAGGCGGCGAATGCCCTTACCGTTGTTTTTAACATATCCATAAGTTCAGTCTGGTCCCAGCTTTCCGTAGTAAGGAATACGAAGACCACTCCGATTATCAAACCAATCGCTACAATAACCCTACTCACAAATGCTGATATCACACCAGCCAGCGCCGGGATACCCAGCAATAGCATGTCTTTAAGGTTCATGAAAATTCGGGTGTTGGGGAATAGCATTTCGATGTCTGCTTTAGGCACATTTTTAAACAACTTTAGAGTGGTGGAATTCGGTTCTACGCTTAATTTTTTGAGTATCTTCTCCCGCTTCTTCGTTCTGAAGAATCGTTCTACCTTGGTGAAAGCATTGACAAACTTATTACGGGTGCTAGGCTCATATTTACCCAAAGCTTTATTCACAAAGTATTCCTCATCTTTAAAACGAAGATAGATTACCACTCGTTCATACATATCAACCTTAATCTTTTTCTTGATTAGACCAAACAGCTTTTTTACCTCAACTTCTTCTTGAGTTTCACCTCTTTTGTAAAGGGCAAATTCCTTGAAATCGTCAAAGTCAACTATTAGGCTGACTTTGTATAAGGAACTCTCATCCAGAGCATAATCAAGCTCTTCCTCGGTTACTTTTTCATAATTAGCATCGATAAGCACTTCTTCCAGTTTAGCCATGAAGTCTTTGGCGTCCTTTTCTATGTCCTCTTTGGAGATGTCACGCATCTTAACAATGTCCAAATCGGGGTTAAATGGGTAGTAATACTTCTTAAGCTCTTTTTGCTTTTGATGGAAGTCCCTATGATACATACTTTCGAGTATGGTGCAGAACTCTTTGAACTTTTCCTGACCTTTTAAATCAAGCTTCCCATCTTTACAAATAAGGTCTACGACATCTTCTTTCCTTATTGGAATGAACTTTTCTCGTTCTTTTACCTCTGTTTCATCATTAGTGTTTTCTTCACCTACATTTTCATCTGATGGTGTTACATCATTATTTTTATCTTTGTCTGCATTATTCATAGATATTCTCCTTTCTAAAACTAAGAATCAAAGTCCCCCCTGCCTTGTATAGCTCTGGAGAGGGTTAAGGGGTCGGCAAACTCTAAGTCTCCCCCAATAGGTAAACCCCGAGCTATACGGGTTATCTTTATATTCGGAAAACGCTTCCTTACCTGTCTGGCGATGTACATGGAAGTAGCATCCCCATCTACATTAGGATTAGTTGCCAGTATAAGCTCTTCCACCGGATTCATCTCGGTTTGTTTATAGTGGTCTATTCGTCTTAAAAGCTCCACTATCTTTAAGTCTTCCGGTCCAACTCCGTCCAGCGGAGCGATATGTCCTCCCAATACATGATAAAGCCCCCTATATTCGGAGGTTTTCTCTATACTCAATACATCCTTGAATGACTCTACTACACAGATAATTTCCCTGGAACGTCTTGGGTCTGAACATATATCACATAAATCCTTTTCGGTTAATGAAAAGCATTCCTTACAGAACTTGGTCTTATACTTAACATCCCTTATAGCTTCTCTCAGGTTCTCTATCTCATCTTTGGTGTAGCTAAGCAGGAATAGGGCGAGTTTCTCAGCACTCTTCGGTCCTATTCCGGGGAATCTTGCAAACTCCTTAATCAATTTGTCGAGTGATGGTGTAAATTTACCGGACATAAATTATTAATCCTAAATAGATTGTTTATTATAAAGATATTAATTCTTTTTAAAAATGACTACCCTATTAGTATTTGTTCCAATCTTGTTATTTCTCACTCCCCATATATTCGATGTCTTGGTGAACTTTTGAAGGTTAATCACAATCCCTTCACAGTCAAATCCTGCCTTTGAACATAGTGGTACCACATATTCATCGAGCTTGACCTTACCCTTCTTCACTTCTCCAACCTCTAAAGCGACCCATCCACCTTTCTTCGTTATACGATAGAGCTCCTTTAAGACATCGCCCATCACCGAAACCCATCTATCAATAGTTGTAGTCATGGTGATTAAGATTTTAGAATAATGTCTCTACATTTTTTCCATGTTGATATTATTAAAGATGGTGTTACTTCCCATTAGACCAGCTTCGATATTTGTTGTCCCCCTTCCAGCGAAAGAGTAGTAGACAGTGTCGCCTACTTTGCTAAGTAGATGGATAAAGAATCGGGGTTGTTGAGATTTGAAGCATGCTCTATAAGAGATTTCGTGTATGGATGAGGCTTGCCTTTGTTTAGATGTCCAGAATTCTTTTATATACCTTTTTACTTTAACCCCGTCAATGTATATATAATCTGTGATTGCCTTTTTATTGTCCTGTGGTATTATCTCTAGTGTTTTTTCTTCATCGGTGTATGCATATTTTTCAAGGAATTCTCTTACTTTAATCATTAGATTAATCCCATCGGTAAATCTTATGTTTAGTACAGGGGTTTGTATAAAAAGCTAATGTATATAATCGCAAAGTAAACAGCTAAACATAAAATCCTTAGAACAATCCTCCCAGATTACCAAGTCCTGGTATATTCATACCGGATGCATCACCCATCTTCTTCTCTCTAAGCTCGGTAGCCTTTCTGGAAGCTTCATTGGTTGCTGCTATGATGAGGTCTTGAAGCATTTCTACATCTTCCGGGTCTACGACTTCTTTGCTGATGTTGAGTTCTTTGATTTCGTTATGACCATTCATCACAATGGTAACCATATCTCCGCCGGCTGATGCTTCTATGGTTTCGTTTTCCAGTTCCTCTTGTACTTTTTCCATTTTTTTAGCCATTTCTTTTTGCATCTTCTGTAATTGCTTCATCATATTATTCATATTCATCATAAGAGTAAAATCCTCCATTTTTTGTCTGATTACATAAATTTTAATTGAAATTTTATCATAAGTCAATATAATAGCATAATGGACATTTGCTAAATACTTTGTGTACATTAGTGAGCGGTATAATTTTTGCTTATGGTAGTTCTTTTTAGAAAAAGTTT
>CAYUUC010000355.1:0-3658 GCA_964447635.1 uncultured Spirochaetia bacterium | reverse complement strand
GATTTATCAATAAATACCTTATCTTTCAAATCAGGGTCTTCAATAGATGGGGAAAGTATCAAAGAGAAAGCCCCATCTAAGTTCTTAATAGCTTCATCATAATTTTTATAAGCCAAATTACATAAAAACTCGCCTCTATAACAATTTATCAAGTTTTCATTAGATGAACCTAATTCTAGAGCCTTTTGAAAATTGTATAGGGCTTTGTTGAAATCTAAAATAGTTAGATAACACAAGGCTAAATGATAATAATGTCTACTCTTTTTACTTTCTATATTGGTAAGATTGGAATATATATTTAATGCTTGTTTAACATCTCCTAAATGGATAAGTGAAGATGATGCAAGTTCTAGAGCTTCTTCATCATTCTGGACTATGTCTATGTATTTCAATAAAAACTTTTTTGAATTTATATAATCCTTTTGACTATATGCTATGATACCGATTTTTTTAAGAATTTCGGGAACATATTCTCCATCATTATATATTTCCAAAAGAATATCCAGAGCTTCTTTATCTTGTTTATTATCATATAATAATGAAGCTAATTTTATCTTTACATCATTCTCCTGAACATTTTCTGGGATTAGTTTTTTTGATAACATAAATTTTAGTTTTTTTATCGCATTTTTTCTTCTGCCGGTTTTAATGTAAAGATTGATTAAATTCCATAATCCTTCTTTGGATAGCTGTCCTTTATCAAATAGTTTTCCATATTCGAGTATCGCATCCTCAAAATTTCCGTCTTCTACCATCTGTTCAATCTTCTTTTCATTAGGACGGTTTTTTAAGAATAAGAACAATCCTCCGACAGATGCTAAGAATAATAGAGTAAATACCCAAAACATGTGTTTTCCTAAATTAACTTATTTTTTATGAAAAAACTTAAACTTGATTTTCCATAATCCCTAGTTTCTTTTAACTTGATTTTATCTAAATTTAGATTCTCTAAATCGTTAGAGATAAATTTACTATGTTCATAAATTACTATTATAGTATCGTTTAATTTAACCTTTTTATCAAGAAATATCAAGGTATTATATCCCAAATCTGTCTTGTAAGGTGGGTCTAAAAAAATGAAGTCATAATTTACCAAATTACTATTTAACTCTAAAAATCTTCTAATATCACTCTTTATTATTTTGGCTTTTTTATCAATCAATTCAAGATTTCTATCTATAGTTTTTACTGAATCAATACTTTGATCAACAAAAGTAACAGTTGATGCATTCCTGCTTAATGCTTCTATTCCAACACTTCCAGAACCTGCGAATAATTCCAGTAAAGATTTTCCTTCGATATTGATAATATTAAATAGAGCTTCTCTTGTAAAATCTTTGGTTGGTCTTAATTCATTTTTTGGTACATATAACTTTCTTCCTTTATATTTTCCAGAGATGATTCTCATTTAATGTTAATATTCTCCTTTTTGATTTATTTAACTTTTTAGATAATATTGGTTTTCATTTATAAATTCCTTATATAAGGTTTTATTTAATATTTGGTTTTCTTCTTTTATAAAATACGGGTCATCATTGATTATTTCTTTTATATCTTCAATACAAACTTTTATAAAATCATAATCCTTAACGAGGTCTATAAATTTAAGGTCGGATATACCTGATTGTTTAACACCAAAGAATTCCCCACCACCACGTATCTCTAAGTCTTTTTCAGCAATTCTAAATCCATCATTATATTTTACCATGGCTCTCATTCGTTCTTTTCCTTCTTCGCTAATGTTTCTATTAACCATTAGATAACAATATGATTTATCCGTACCTCTTCCAATTCTACCTCTTAGCTGGTGTAGTTGAGATAAACCGAATCTCTCAGCATTTTCAATAACCATAACAGTAGCATTAGGATTGTCTATACCCACTTCAATTACTGTTGTGGATATCAAAACTTGGATTTTTCCTTGGGTAAAGTCATTCATCACCTTTTGTTTTTTCTCGGTATCCATCTTACCATGTAGTAAACCTAGATTTATGTTCATGAATTCATTTTTTGATAATTCTTCATACATATAATTTGCTGAAGGGATGTTCAATTTTTCACTTTCCTCTATAATTGGATAAATAATATATGCTTGTTTTCCTTGTTCTATTTGACTCTTAACAAAGCTTAATGCTTTTATCCTTTCATCTTGATATAATACTTTGGTCTTTATCTCCTTTCTATCTTTAGGTTTATCCTTAATTAAAGATATATCCATATCTCCATAGTATGTTAAAGAAATGGTACGTGGAATGGGAGTAGCAGTCATAACCATTACATTGACATCTACTCCTTTCTGTATGAGTGATATTCTTTGCCTTACTCCGAATTTATGCTGTTCATCGACCACAACGAGATTTAGATTTTTATAAACCACATTTTCGCTAAAAAGGCTATGAGTACCGATGATGATATCAGTCTTTCCTTCCTTTAAATTATGTAAAGTCATTTTCTTAGCAGATTCTGTCATTGAAGAATAAAGCACATCTACTTTAATATTATAATCTTTCAGTAATTTTTTTATCACAAGATAATGTTGGATTGCCAGAACTTCTGTTGGAGCCATGATAGCAGATTGATATCCATTTTCATAAGTCATTATCATTGCAATTATAGCAATCACTGTTTTCCCTGAACCTACATCACCTTGAATCAATCGGTTCATAAGTTTATTTGAGAATAGGTCTTTTTTAATATCTTTTAGGGCATTTTTTTGACCAGTGGTAAGTTTATAGGGGAGTTTTTTAATCAAATTCCTCGCATAATCTATTTTAGTATATGATATTCCTTTTTTCATATTGTTGTATAGTTTTTTTAATTGTATATTGAATTCAAGTTTAAACATTTCTTCATATTTTAATCTATTTAAGGCTCTGATTATATTTTCATATTCAGAAGGGAAATGCATCTCCCATAATGCTTCATGTAATTTCAACATATTCCTTTTATTCTGTATATAATCTGGGATTATACTTGATATATCTTTGGATACAATAGATAAAGCGTAATGAATTGATTTTCTCATGAATTTTTGATGTAAACCTTCGGTAAGATTATATATTGGTATAATCCTACCAAATTCATAAGAAGTGTTTAAATCAATATCTTTGATTATATCGAAGGAAGTACTTTGGGCTTCATCAAATCGGAATTGAAATTTACCATAAACAATAATATCGTCACCAATATTGACAGTTTTTT
This sequence comes from uncultured Spirochaetia bacterium, assembly GCA_964447635.1. Classification (GTDB taxonomy): domain Bacteria; phylum Spirochaetota; class UBA6919; order CAYUUC01; family CAYUUC01; genus CAYUUC01. The sequence goes on along the minus strand of CAYUUC010000355.1, from coordinate 457 downwards.
TTAAGAAATCTTGATTAAAACACACTAGTGATGCATTTAAAGACCCATCACTTATAATCATCTTTAATATTTTTTTCTTTCTTCCATATATATACTGATGGTCAATCACTTTAACCTTAACTAAAGTGGCTTTATTGTCCATGTTTAATGCTTCCTGAAGTGAATGGAACTTTCTTCGGTCCTCATATGTTCGGGGTTGATGATATAATAAGTCTTTAATAGAATAGATATTTAAATTTTGTAATAATTTTTTTTTAGCTTTTCCTATACCTTTAATGTCTTCTAAATCCATATCTTAAATATACTTTGATATTTTTACTTTTTTTCAAATGAAATACTTATCAATTAGAAAAAATTCCTTTTTACTCTATCTTTATATTTCTCTCTTATTTTATGATATTCCTTTATAATAACATCTCTAGTCTTTTCTAGTAATTCATTTCTATCTTTATAATCC
>CAYUUC010000354.1:0-3670 GCA_964447635.1 uncultured Spirochaetia bacterium | reverse complement strand
TATTTAAAGTTAGTACAAAGATTCAATAGAAATCATATAATTCATGTTGGATAAAACAATTAGATATATTATAAAAAACTAATAATTTAGACAATATTAAATTAATATACTACTCAATCCTTATGTTAATAAATACCCAAAAGGATTTTTTTATTAATGTGTTATATTTTCATTATATTAGTGTATATCTTTATTTACCCTTTATAAAAAGATATACAATAATTTTAGAATATTATACATGTTATGATATAAAAGATGGAGACCCTAATGAATAAATTTTTCCTAGTAATAATCATTTGTATTTTAGCTATAATAACAGCTTGTCCCTCTCCTAGTGGTAGACATGCTCAATTAACCGTTATTTTCGATAATTCGACAGTAACCGCAAATGGTGAAATATTAAGTAGCGGCGAACCAAAATCAATATTGTTAGATACAAATGTCACATTAGAAATAACCCCTGACACTGGATATGTATTTGATGGTTGGTCTGGAGATATAAGTGGAACGGACAATCCATATACTTTTTTAATGGATGAGGATAAAAATATAGATGTTAATATTAGTATAGATGATACACCAAAACATGAACTAATAGTTAGCTTTAATAATGCTACTATAACAGCTAACGGAATTGAACTAATAACTAATCAGCCCCAATTATTTAATGAAGATTCATCTGTTGAGCTTAATGTAATACCAAATCAAGGTTATGTATTTGAAGGATGGGATGGAGACTTAACAGGAACAGATAATCCAGCAACCATAATCATGGATGGCGATAAAAGTATTATAGCAAATATAGAAGTAGATTCATCAGGAACTAATTATGAACTTACAGTGACTTTTGAAAATACAGAAATCACAGCAAATGGAACCTCATTAACCAGTGGATTACCCGAATTATTTCCTGAGAATACAGATGTAATACTTGAAGTCATCCCTAACCCAGGTTTTATCTTTGTTGGATGGGGTGGACTGGATGCTCAAGATGTAAGTGATACCGAACCTTATACAATAACCATGGATTCAGATAAAAGCCTTATCGCTGAAACCTCAATTTCTGATGTATTGGATCTTAATGTATGGACTCAGTCAACAATCACAACAGGAAATGATTCCCACTGGTTAGAGTTCAATGCTGAAGTGGGTAAATCATATAGATTAACCTCATCCGACAGTTATTGGTCTAATCCAAACCAACCAACTCCAATAGACCCTGCTTCTAATTTTGACAATGAAATTGGTTTATATCATTCTCAATCAGGAACCGACTTTTACAATTATGAAAATCTATCCACACAACCCTCTGACGGACAACAAGATATAAGCTCTTCACCTCAATATATAGAGATTATTGCTCAAGAAACACCAATATATGCCAGGATAACAGAGTTCGGCTCTATAGACCCGGTCACTCAAGATAGCATAAGCTATATCTTTATTTATACCACAAATGCAGTGATTGAAGGGACATCAAATAATGGATCATTCACCGGTACAGATGAATTTGGGGAGTATTTTTATGACGATTCAGTAACAATTACAGCAACAGCTTCTACACCAGGAGATGTACCCACATTTACCACAACACCCTCAACCAATGGAACAGTATCCAATACAATTAATCCTGATGAATGGACATATACATTTGATATGATAAGCCAGGATGTAACTGTTAATGTATCATTTGATGCACCTGTGGCAGACTTCGCTTTATACGACCCCTCTAATACAGAGGTAACCAATAATGGAACATATACAAATTCTTCACCAGCAGCTATTGATGGATTAACCTATAACATGAGTTTTACAATAAAGAATGAAGGTCTCGGTTCTATAATCGAACTCACTGGTAGTGAAATAGTAGCTGAAGACCCCTCATCAGTTAATCCTGATATGTTTGAGGTGTCAACTCAACCTGATAATACTAATCTAGATAGTACTAATACTATAGCTGAAACTCAGTATATATTAACATTTACCGCCAGTGATGTTCAAGGGACATATTCTGCAATATATAATATAGAATATGATACCACAGGAGACTCAGTGACAGATGCAACTTTTACATACACCATAGAAATAACCACTCAGGACCTAGGCTTTATTGAAACCTTCGAGGATACTAATGGAATGGGGACTCTATTTGATAATGAAGAATGGAATAACCTATACTATAGCCCTACACCAGCTACACCTTTTGTTCCGACAACCAAAGCTGTCATTACCAATAATGATGTTTATGATGGTAATTATTCACTTGAGTTTATAGATTCTGCTATCTACTCAACGATAGCTAAAGTCATAGATGTTAATATAGGAACAGGTGGAGCATTATTAACCTTTGATTATAAAGCATTAAGGGATAGTCAATTCTCAAGTGCAGAATTTCGATTATATGATAATAATGATAATCCCGGTGGTTACAATTATCCTGGTGATTGGAATAATGATACCTGGGGAAGTTGGGAATCTGCTTCATATAACCTGAGCGAGGGTAATCATGAACTGATGTTCCTATATTACAATAGTGCTGATACCTCAAATGCCGCCTATCTGGACAATGTTATAATATCAGGAGATGTAACAATTATACAGCCAACATCTGAACTATCTTTAGCTGATTCTAACGGAGAAATCATAGATGACTTAAGTTCACCTATTAATCTTGGAACAGTAGATATAAACACAGATAAAGTAACAGATTTCTACCTAGTTGCGACAGACAAAGGGAATGTAACAATTAATAATATCAATTTTACAGACAATGGAAGCGGTGAGTTTACATTTGATGATAGTTCTGTAACATATCCATTAATAATTGAAGGAGGTCTTCAACAACCTTTTATACAAGCAGATGGAACAGCTCTGGTCTTCAATTCATCAACAGAAGGAACTTTCACATGTAATTTCTCGGTCAACCATGATGCTGATAATCCTGTAGGGTCATTAGACTTTTCATTTACAATAGATGCAAATGCTCCACTTTTCAAGGAAGACTTTGAAGGTGATGGTAGCTGGGGTGGATTGGGCTCCGGTCATAATTGGATACAGGTTTATGAAAGTGGTGGTAGTGGTGGAAGTAATCTGGATTGGACTTTTACCGGGACAGACCCTTATGAAGGATCATATGCAGCATATTTCCCATATAGCTCTGGAGATGGTGATATAACAAAATTGGTATCACCAGCAATAGATTTCTCTAGTATAGCATCCCCTGCTACTTTGACATTATTCTTGAAACAAGTAAGTTTTATGGGTAACTGGGATTATTTAAAAGTATTCTATACAACCACAGACCCAGTAACAGGTCCATGGATAGAATTGGCAGATTACAGCAGTTCACCTTATTCTGATTATACTGAAATGACTGTAAACCTAACAGGTTCTGCTGGTGAATCTACTTATTATGTAGCTTTCGAGGGAACATCTAATGATAATTATGGAGTAAAACTAGATTATATAAAAATAGAAGAATAAATAAGTACAAGAAAAGCTATTAGTTTTAAGATAAATTAATTTGTTAAAATATATTTAGTTTTTCTTAATTTGTTCTATAATTAAATATATCATCAATTATTACCATATGATTATTCTTAATTAATATATACTTTCGCTCATTAACCAAAAGTTGTTGAAATAAAACAAGACCCCTCTCTATCTCTCC
>CAYUUC010000353.1:0-3671 GCA_964447635.1 uncultured Spirochaetia bacterium | reverse complement strand
TTTAGCTTTTTTTACCTTATTATATAAATATCTAATCATGATTAATTTTATACATACTGCTACACATTTAAACTAAAAAAGGTCGATGTTAAATTGGAAGTAAAGAATCTACATATATGGGATTTAGAACCTAAAGAAGCTATACTTATACAAAAGTTACTAAGCAAAGACTTAATTATAGAAGGAAAACCAGAAGAGATTAATCTAGTAGCAGGATGTGATATTTCATTCAATCGTTTTTCGGATACTGGTTATGCGGTAGTAGTAGTCTTAAGCTATCCTGATTTGGAAATAGTTGAAAAGACATTCCATATTGGGGAAACAAAGATGAAATATATACCCGGTTTGCTTTCATTCAGAGAAGCACCTTTACTTATTAAAGCATTTGAGAAGGTAAAACATGAGCCAGATGTCATCATGTACGATGGACAGGGTATCGCCCATCCCAGAAGAATAGGTATAGCTTCTCATATGGGTATACTTACCCAAAAACCATCAATAGGTTGCGCAAAATCATTATTAGTCGGAGATTTCGAAGAAAAACAACCTATAAAAGGAAACCACAGCCCATTATATCACAAGGATGAATTAATCGGATATGCTCTTTATACTAAGGACAAATGTAAACCAGTATTTATTTCCAGCGGTCATAAAGTATCAAATGAGTTCGCTCGTGATTTTACCCTATCCTGCACCAAAAAGTATAAGTTACCAGAAACCACCCGCCAGGCTCATCTCTTCTCAAATGAAATTCGTAGAAATGTAAGCTAATTTTATAACATTTATCCATTATTATTTATGCTTTCAATCACTTTATTATATTTCTCATGTATCATCTGTTCGTCAAAATCATGAAACCTTTGTAACATATTATCTTTTTCCTCTTCAGTGAAGTAATCCATAACCGGTATAAAGAAATGTTCATCTTCTTTTTCAATATGCTTAGGATAAAATATGGTTAATTTACTTATCAAACTAATAATGTCCTGTAAAGCCTGTTTTTCACCATTCATATATCTATCTTTTGCCTGTAGAAGACCTCCAACCATATCTCTTGCTTCTTTATGTTCTTCTATAAGTTGGTTCATCGTCTTTTTGTGATCTTTATTTAGATCTTTATTTTCTAATTCCTTAAATAAGATGTCCTCTTCTTTTCCATGATGTGTCCTATCCGCATATATTCTAAAGAAATCGACCACTTTCTCTATGAATATTGGATTTGGTTTTTCAGTTTTCAATTTATCCAATTCATTTTCGAGAATAGGAACAATCTTTTCAATTAATCGATGTTCCTTCATCAATGGTCCTATTGGTAGCATTGATACCTCCAGTTTAATTTAGTATTAGAGTACCTAAAAGCTAATAAATAAGCGGAATATTATCAATACAAAATTTCAATATAAAATTAGAATGCTTTAATTATGTCTTATACTATATCAAAAGAATATTGAAGTATTAATGAATGGTTAATTTTTTGTGTTATTTTTTAAATCTTGTATCCCTCTATATATCATTTCATATACATCAGATATGTTTCCTTTCTCCAGGCAGGAATATGCTACTCTTATATCGGTTGGTGATGTGGAAATTATACCCAAACTATAATTGTTTAATAGATGTAGTCTTAATTCTTCCCCATCTACATTCTTTAACCTAAGACACATAAAATAACCCGAGTTAAATGGATATGGCGTCCACTCATCCAGATATTTATCCATAAATACAATTTTTCTTACTTCCTTATACCTATCCATCATGATTTTGGACTTAACTTCTTTTTGGGGGATGAAATCCTGTGATTTTAATGCATTCAGGACTATTTGTTGCAGAGGTTTTGGCGGACTAGATACTGTTCCTCTAATGACCCCTGAAGCTTTGTTCTCTAAAGCTTCATATAGCTCATTATAACTGCCAGTCTTACATCCGAAAGTAATAAAACCTACTCTAAACCCCCATACATAGTTTTCTTTGGTCGCTCCATCACCTTTTATTGCTAGAATTCTGTCTGAATGGTTAGCTAACTCAGCAAACATGCTTTGTTTATAAGCATTATCATCATAGAATAATCCATAGTAAGCATCATCAAAGAAAACCATAATGTTACAATCATACTCGGGTAAACTCTTTATCGTATCTATAATATCCCTAGCTTCATTTTCGGTTGGTGTATACCCGGTGGGATTATTGGGAAAATTGAGAATGATTAATAACTTTGAATTCTGTTTAGCTTTTTCTATAAATAGGTTTTTGATTTTTTCTATGTTTAATTTCATATCATCAGTGAAAAGCTTATAAGGAATAAGGTTTGCTTTTTTCCTTTCCTTCAGGATGAGTTTATAATTCCCCCACATTTTATCCGGCACCAATACAGTATCCCCAGGATTAATGAATAAGCTTGATGTAATGGTAACAGCATGGGTTATACCTATTGTGGTTACCGGTAGTGATATATGTTTACCTTTTAACAATGGATTCTTCTCTATCAATCGGTCTTTCCATACCTCCCTAAGCTCCTTTAATCCGGTACTTGGAGCATAAGGATATGTATCGATAGGTTTGATGTTTTGAAAATACCTATCAATACATTCTAAATACATTGGTTGGTCATTTTCGGTTGCTATACCAATTGTTGCATTATACTTGACTTTTTTAAATTTAGCTTGGGCAGTTTGTGAAAGAACCCCCTTTGGCATATACATCCTTTTTCCTTCTTCAGAAAACATTTCATAGACATGCTTATTTGTCTTTATTATAGTATCATTCAACTGTAATGCTATATCGTGCAGGTTCTCAACATTTTTCATAAGGTTTTGGCTCCTCTATTAGTTAAATCTTTACATATATTAAATATTCTTTTATTCTTCGTTGGAGATATTGCTTATCAATTCCACCAATGTTGCAGAATAAAATGGTTGGGTTTTAATATTCTCCAGAACTCCTTCGCTTAGTGTTTTCAGGTAATCATCTCCTTCATACTTAAGATACTCCACCCCTTCTATGTTTTCATAACCGATAACTTTGGTTATATCTTCATTAGGGATAATAGAAAAAGGTAGAAAATCTTTATATATATTAATGATTATAAGGTTTTTACCCTCTAAAGAATAATTACCTTCAAAAATATATACCCCACTATGAATTGGATTATCATTATGATAGTAAATAAAATTATTACGGGTTTTATCCACATAAATAAATGATTCATCCGAATCTTCTTTTGGTACATAAAATCCTTGTTCTATATCGATAGACTTCCATTTTTTGATATTCTGCTCAGCTTTAGCAAATAAATTTTTTACCTCCGGAAATCTCTTCATGATATTATCATCAGCAATATTCTTATTATAGTTTTTTATGGAATGAAAGGTTAAATACATTAGGTCATTAACCGAATTGATTTTATCATAGCCAGTAGAGGCATAAATACGCTTCTTAGGTTTATCTAAATCCAAATAAGTCAAAAAAAGTGATTTCTTATCATTATTATCCCGATCTTTTATCTCCAATGTAGCTTTAAAAGGTTGAGTAGTAGTATTATCTTTTTCTATTACCCTGGTTTCCCCTTTCAGAGTTATATCATTATTATTTTGAACAAATATTCTTCCTATGGTTTCTTGTATGAGTATGTTTTTATCCGAAAAATGATGATAGAATGAACCATCCTCTTTTAT
>CAYUUC010000352.1:0-3685 GCA_964447635.1 uncultured Spirochaetia bacterium | reverse complement strand
ATAGTATCAACTAAGGACTTACTTAAATTAATTTTAAAATATAAAAATGAACTAAATCTGATTAAATATATTCTAATCGAAGGTGATATTAATAAAGAAGCGGATTCTATTTCTTTTAATGATTTAGAAAAAATTGGTATAACCCATAGAAAAGAAAAAAAAGATGAATACCTTTTGAATATAATTAATAATATTAAAGAAGATGAATTAGCTAGTATACTATATACTTCGGGAACAACAGGAACACAAAAAGGTGTAATGCTAAGTCATAAAAACTTCTTAAGTAATGCTTATGGTGCTTTACATAAATTAAATCTAGATAGATTTAATACTATACTTCTATTTTTACCACTCAGCCATTCTTTTTCTAGAACATGTACTTATGGAATGATGTTAGGCGGTGTACATCTTTGGTATGCTGAAAAGATAGCAACCATAGCTAGAGACCTAATTGAATCGCATACTGATGCTATTATTACAGTACCTAGAGTTTTTGAGAATGTGTATAGGAAAATAATCAATAATGCTAAAGAAGGAGGATGGTTAAAATTCAAGATATTTAATTGGGCAAAGAAAATAGCTAATAAATATGTCGAAAAGAAACAGAATAAGAAAAGATTATCATTTTTATTAAAATTTAAATATAAAATCGCAGATAAATTGGTCTTTCATAAAATAAGAGAAAAAGTTGGTGGTAATATAAAACTAGTAGTCTCTGGGGCATCTACATTATCTAAACAAATATCATATTTCTTTAATGGAGCTGGGATTGAAATAGTAGAAGGTTATGGTTTGACTGAAGCAACACCAATCGTAAGCACCAATCAGCCTGGTGATAAGAATAGAATTGGAACAGTGGGAACTACTTTTGAGTTCGTTGATGTAAAATTAGGAGATGGTAATGAGCTGATGGTTAGAGGACCTAATGTGATGATGGGTTATTATAAAAATGAAGAAGCCACGAAGGAAGTAATAACTGAAGATGGTTGGTTGAAAACTGGAGATATAGCAGAAATCTCAGATGATGGATACATCAAGATTATCGAGAGAAAGAAGGATTTATACAAGACCTCAGCTGGGAAGTATATTGTTCCTCAAAAAATCGAAAATATGGCAAAATTAAGTCCGTTTATAGATGATTTTATTGTAATAGCTGATAATAGAAAATATGCTTCAGCTTTGATTATACCAAATTTTGATGAATTGATTAAATATACTAACAAGAATGATATAAAATTTAAAGACAATAAAGATTTGATTAATAATAAACATATTTATGACCTCTATAGAAAAGTAATAAAAGAAGTAATTAATACTAAATTGGCAATGTATGAGAATATAAAGAAATTTGTCCTACTACATGAACCTTTGAGCATCAATAATGGTACTCTAACTCCTACAATGAAAGTAAAAAGAAAAGAAGTATATCGTAAGTATAAAAATCTAATAGAAGGATTATATAAATAAGGATAAATATATGATAATTAAATACTATGAAAAAGCTCCATTCTTCCATAAATCATGCTTTATTGCTGATAATGCTACCATCATCGGTGATGTAAAACTAAAAGAAAACTCATCTGTGTTCTTCGGAAGCGTTTTAAGAGGGGATATCAATTATATAACCATTGGAAAAAACACTAATATTCAGGATTTATCAGTCTTACATGTTATGGATGATGCCCCATGCATTATTGGGGATAATGTGGTGGTGGGACATAATGTTAATCTACATGCTTGTACCATAGGAAGTAATAGCATGATTGGAATGGGAGCTATTATCTTATCCTATGCTAAAATTGGAAGCGGTTCTATCATAGCAGCCGGTTCTCTTATCCCGGAAGGTAAAGAAATACCTGATGGGGTCTTGGTAATGGGAACACCAGGGAAAATCATCAGAGAAGTAAGTGATGAAGAAAAACGGATGATTATTGAAAATGCTAATCACTATAATAAATTGAGAGAAAAGTATAAATCATTATCTTAGTTATGATATATCCCATTAATCAGTTCTATAATGACATCCGAGACTCTTTTTATTAATCCAGGCACTATTTGCTATGATTATACTTATTTGTACAGCATTCCTAACTTCTATTATATCCTTATTAATCTTTATTCTCCGATAAAAGTCTTCTATCGTATCTCTGAGATTCCTTAAATCATCTAATGCACGGCTTAATCTTCGCTTAGACCTTAATGGACCAACATAATTCCACATTATATTCTTTACTGTAGACCAATCCTGAATAATTAAAGCACTATCTACTTCTTCTACAGTGCCATATTCATACCAATCATAGACATTAGCATCAATCTTGCTTGAATAGTATTCTGTCCATTTATTATGAATATGTTCTGCTGCTTTATATCCAAAAACAACACCTTCTAATAGTGATGTACTTGCTAATCTATTAGCACCATGAAGACCTGAACATGCAACTTCTCCTATCGCATAAAGTCGGTCAATCTGTGTTTTACCGTTTAATGAGGTCTTAATCCCACCACAGGAGAAATGATAAGCGGGAACAACCGGTATCATATCCCTTGTTATATCGATATTATATTCTAGACATTTTTTGTAGATGGTTGGAAATCTTTCTTTGACATCTACTTTAATATCGGATAGGTCTAAATATACATATTCCTTTTTACTTTCATGGAGTTCTTGAAGGATGGACCTGGTAACTATATCTCTTGGGGCTAATTCTTTTAATTCATGGTATTTATACATAAACTCTTTGCCATATTGGTTTCTAAGTTTACCACCTTCCCCTCTTATCGCTTCGGTAATGAGGAATCTGTCACTTTCTTTGTGATAAAGAGTGGTTGGATGGAATTGTGTATATTCCATGTTAATTAATTTAGCTCCGGCTCTGGAAGCCATCGCTAAACCATCACCCGTAGCGTCTTTTGGATTCGATGTATGTAGATAGATTTGCCCCATTCCACCGGTAGCAAGAATGGTTACATTAGCCAATATTTTTAAGATTTCATCTTTTTTGTTATCATAAGCATAACATCCCAAACACAAAGGTTCTTTATAAACTGAGTATTTATCATCAGTATGGTGTTCCAGAGTAAGGATATCAATAGCAGTCATATCGGTAAGAATGGTTATATTATTATTATTTCTGATTTTATTGAGTAATGCTTTTTCTATATGTTTCCCGGTAGAATCCTCTACATGGATTATCCTTTTAACAGAATGAGCACCTTCTTCAGTCATATTCAGATAGCCGTTGTCATAATGACTGAAGTTTACATTGCATTTATCCATTAGGATTTCTCTAACAATATCTGGTCCATCCCGTGAAACCATTTCCACAGTCTTATCATAATTTAATCCGGACCCAGCATACATAATATCATCATATAATAATTTGGGTGTATCTCCTTCTCCTTTATATACTATCCCTCCTTGAGCATAATATGTTGTGTTATAACTCGGGTCTGGAGATTTGGTTATTATTCCGATATTGTTGAAATGCTCAGCTAATTTTAATGCTGATGTGCAACCAGCGATGCCTGTACCTATTATTAGTATTTCAAATTCCATAATAATATACTAAATATAAAATTGCAAAAGTCAATTTTAATCTAAGCACCCCCGATAATAAACCTAAACCTATAGAAATAATCATATATAAAAAGGTTAGTCATTATTAGATTAAAACTTGGATCT
>CAYUUC010000351.1:0-3686 GCA_964447635.1 uncultured Spirochaetia bacterium | reverse complement strand
GATATAATGAGAAGAATAGAAGCTGAATTGACACAATTCCTAGTCCCCACATATCAAAACTTATCTCAATTGAGTGAAGAATTCTATCAAATTGAGAGTGTAAATATGGATGAAATTGAGAATGTTGTGGATAAATATGAAGCTTTGATAGTTGTATCAACTAATGCAAGATACAATAACTGGGAATTATTCCATATTGATAGATTTATCATGGAAGGGAAACCAGTTACATTCCTAGTAAATTCTATTGAACCTGATTATTTAAATTACAATCCATTATTTAATCAATCATTAATCGCAAGCGGAATAAAGAGCAATCATAACCTATATGATTTCCTTGAGAATTATGGAGTTAAGGTAAATGAAAATTTAATTCAAGGTTCTCAAGGTTTTAGCACCACTGGCGGTTTTAGATTCCCTCAATGGGTAGCGATAAATGATTATCGTAATACAGAGATAACAGAAAGATTTAATCTTGTTACACACTTTGGTTGGGTAAGTAGCCTAAACTTAAAAGAAGAATTAGACTCAAATAATGTGACCGCTACTCCATTCCTTGAAACAACTTCATCAGCGGGTTTAATAAAAAAAGAAAATTCCAAGTGGCCAACAGACTTCCGTCCTTATACTCAGGAAGGATTTAAGAAACCTGAGATAGAAAGGCAAGGAAAATTTACTTTGGGATATTACTTAAAAGGGACTTTTGATAGCTACTTCCAGGGAAAAAAAGTTCCTGAAAAACCTGAAAAAGATGATAAAGAAGAACAACCTAAAGAACAACCAGTAGATGAAGAGACCAAAGATAAGGAAGAAGTAGAAAATGAATATAAGATTAAAAATAAATCCGAAGATGCAAAAATAGTGGTTATAGGGGATCGTGATTTTATTGCTGATTGGTTTGCGCAAAATTTACAATGGGACTTCATAGATAACCTATCATTAATGCAAAATATTATAGATTGGATGATTGGTAATGAAAATCTAATTCCGGTTAGAGGTAAATCTGTAGAACCTCCTCAGTTAAATAGAAAGATTGCGGACAAAAATTATAATATCATCTTTTGGGGTAATGTAATATTAATTCCAATATTAGTGATAATTCTTGGGGTAATTTACCTATTTATTAATGAATATAGAAGAGTTAATATTTTTAAATCATTTAATAATTCTAATATAAATAAAGAATAATTAATTAGGAGGATAATATCAATGGAAAGATTTGATATGAAAAATGTTCTAATACTAGTAGTATTTGTTTTATCCTTAATACTAATTGTTTCTTGTGGAGAAGAGGAAATAAATATTACAGCACCTGACCAAGAAGTGATAAGTAAGATTGAGATAAGAATAGGTATCAATGGTGAGTCATTAAAACTAACTAAAGTTCAAGAAGATGATTGGAGTTTTGCTTATAGAGAAGAGCAAGTCATAACCGGTGAAGCTAATACAAATACAATAAAACAGATATTAAGAGAATTAGATAAATTAAGGATTAGTTCTGATAGGATAGCTTCACGAAATACAGATAACTATTTTAAATATGGTGTAGATGAAGATTCAGCAATCTATCTTAAAATTTATACCACAGAGGATGAAGAACACGGTTATACATTTATTATAGGAAAAAGCGATATTGATAGAAAATTTACTTTTGTTAGAATACCTGATAAAGAACCTGTGTATAGAGCATATGGTAATTATAGAAATGTGTTGAATAAAAGACTTATGGATTTTAGAGATAGGTCAATTTTTGAATATAATTTTGAGAATATTGAGAAAATCGAATATATGGATGAAGATGGAAATATGGTTACTTTAAATAAAAAGGAAATTCCATCAGAAGAGGTAGAACTGGATAACGAAGAACAAACAGAGATGGAAGAGGAAAAAGAGGTGGAGGTTCAATGGATAAGGGAATCCGATGGTAAAGTTTATATCACTGATAAAGTTAATTCAGCAGTGGAACAAATATCTAGACTTAGTGCTTCATCATTTATAGATTATCCTTCTGATGATATTATAAATATTGAGCCTATATTTAAAGTTACATATTATGAGAAAGTAACAATGGGTGGTGAATATACTCTAAATATATTAAAACTTGTTCCAAAAGACGATGTATTATCAGATGTAAACCAGGATACATATTTAGTTCAAAAAGGTAATCAAACCAATCCATTATATCTAGCGAGTAAAAGTATTATAGATAGATTAATGAAAATAAGACAAGCTGATGAAGAAGATAAACCAGTAGAAGATGAAAATGCATAAAGATATTTACTAAAAATTATAATAATTTATAAATGAAAGATGACTGAGGGGATGTGACTCACAAAGTCACATCCCTTTTTCGTTAATAATAGGAGACCTATTGATGAGGATTATGGTTTTAGGCGATGTTCATGGGAGGTTTGAAAGTCTTAATAGATTAATTGATGAGGAAAAACCAGGTATTATATTACAAGTGGGAGATTTCGGATATTGGCCAGCTAAAATCAATTTTAAAAAAATCGATAATGGTAAATGTAAAATATATTGGTGTGATGGTAACCATGAAAACCATCATAAGCTTATGAAAATATTAGATGCTGTTGGAGATAGAAAACCAATAGAGATAATTAATAATGTCTATTATTGTCCGAGAGGGTCTATACTAACCTTACCGGATAATCGTAAGGTTTTGTTTATTGGCGGAGCTATGAGTGTTGATAAAATATTAAGGACAGAAGGTTATAATTGGTTTCCCGAAGAAGAAATAAGTGAAGACGATATCAAATCCTTACCTGATAATGTAAATATAGACATCGTGATATCACATACCACTCCCTTTAAGTTTATCGATAAAACCAATAAAAGATGGAGTAAGATTGCTGGGTTAGATAAAAGTTGTAAAAAATTAGATGAAGTTTATGATAAATATAAACCTGGTTTATGGTATAGCGGACATTGGCATATCTACAAGAAAGGTCATTATAATGTTTGTGAATGGACAATATTAAATCGTGAAAGTGCTGAGAACGGTTGGTGGGAATGGTTATGATGTTGCTTTAATTAAAAATCAATCTTAAACTCTACTGGGTGGATAGAAAGAAAACACTAAATAATCATAAATACGGTAAAAAATCAATAGAAGAGTGTCTCCAGATTAAAGTAGGCAGGGAGTTGTTAATCATGCCATTGAGTAGATTTAAGTAGTCTATTCCTTCTATGGTAAATGGATTGTCGGATTCATCATAGGGATTTGAATTATTATAATCACTCACTTGTATATTATAACCATCACCGGTAACCCTTGGTTTCTATTCAAAGCTAGTTGAATTTGATGTTAAGTCGATTTCAATTATATCCAAAAGCTTAGAAATTACTGTAGCCACCAATTCTAGCTTTATCTTAGATATATTCCCGGTAGTTAATATCGATTTGATACATTTCTTCTATATTTAGTGAACTTCCATCATTTATCGTTAATAGATATATTGTAAGCTTTCCTTATGAGTACATAATTAGGTAAAAAAATTAGTCCTGTGAAAAAACAGGTTTATATTATCTTTTCCTTATGAATAACATAATTAAACAGTTAATAAAAGTAATAGATAAAGGCGAAGTTGTAAAACTTCTAATACCAAAATTCGATAATTGTAAGAAATACAAAGAGACCCACCTAAATCCTCCCTCATAGGGAGGAC
>CAYUUC010000350.1:0-3694 GCA_964447635.1 uncultured Spirochaetia bacterium | reverse complement strand
CTTCATCATCTTCATGTTGAATGATGATTTCTATTACATTATGGTTATCATCTCTAATAAAGATAAAACTTTCGTCTGTATTATACTTATGAAAAAAAGTATTAATATCTTCTGGGAATAATTCCACTTCTTTTTCTTCAAAACCCTTCGTTGAAAGAAATAGTTTATTCCTTTCTTTGATTATATATAAAAGACTCTTTCCTTCTTCTCCATATAAGATATATAAACCTTTATAGTCCTCATATACATTATAATTTATCTTCTTTACAGTCCGAACTTTAGGTTCTCGATATTTACCAACTGGAGCTGCATATATAGCATATTCCTCAAAACCATCTACCTTTAAGAAATTATCCATTTTATCCTGGTCATAAGCACCAATAGCTACCGTTCCATAATTAGTAGCTTCACAAGATAGATAAAGATTCTGGCATATATGACCTACATCAATTGCTATCAATTTATGAGACCTTAAATTATATCTCCATTCCATCCTATATGGTATTGTTGTCCATATAAAGAAGACTGAAGCATTTTTTCCTTGATGAAATAATGCTTCCATTAACTTGTCTCTCATTTTAGTATCATTATAGATAAAACCTAGTTTATGTTCAAGTGGGAGGTATCTATATAATCCCTTATCTATACCCTTTACTCTATCTAGATATAAGTAAGTTTCTATACTATGCCTGTTTCCAGCTGATGGGACTGTTCTAAAAACACTCGTT
The DNA here is from genome assembly GCA_964447635.1 of uncultured Spirochaetia bacterium. Lineage (GTDB taxonomy): Bacteria > Spirochaetota > UBA6919 > CAYUUC01 > CAYUUC01 > CAYUUC01. Next base: position 2,966 of record CAYUUC010000350.1, on the reverse strand, counting down.
CCTTCTCTTTTTCTAACTCCTTGTGTAGTCCATAATAAGAAGGATAACTCGTCAATAGTCATATAAGAATCTTTTCTGAAATTTCTTCTACTTTCTCTTTCTTTAACTATTCGTCTATAAGGGAGATTACCTAGATTTATATGGTCAAAATCGATTAATTCGATTAATTTGGAACTAAAGGGATGAGATTTTTGAATATCCGGTTGCATTATTCCTTTTTCGTGGTCAGATAAAACATCAGGGAATGCCATCCAATTTGATTTTAAAAATTCTCTTCTAATTTTATATTCTTCTTTAATGTCTCTACTCATCTATAATCCTTATTCTTTATTTATACAATAATCTTCATAAAAAGATTTATAAATATTAATAAAATTATCAAAGTTAACAACCATATTCAATATAATCCTTCATATAATACAAAAGGAGCATAAAAAAATATATATTTATATTTTTCCTTAATTAAATTGTATGTTTGACTAAAAGCTTTTTTCTTATCTCCATTATAATTCTGCATTCTTTCATAGAAAGTAACCAGGAAATCAGATGCTGACCGGTCTTCTACATCCCATAATGTAGCTAATATGGATTTAATACCAGTATAGAAAAATCCTCTTATCATACCGGTAAGTTCTTCACCTTTATAGATGCGGGATACTCCAGAACTGCATCCTCCCAATGATAGAAAAGAAACTTTCTGACTGCTTAACTCATAAATTTTGCTTAATGTGATTTTTTCATAATTACTGCATTCAATGTAGGAATATAATGGAGTATTGTTTTTATATCTAAAATGACCACTATAATGAAAGGCATCATATCTGTCCCAATTATTTAAGAATGCTTCCTTAGACGCTTCCTCTTTATACAAAATCTTAGAATCAGCAAAAAACTTCGGTATGTTATTAACTTCATTTTTGACACTAGGTAAGTTACTTCTTGGGTCAGCATAGATACAAATATCATTAAGCTTTTCTTTTTTAGGATCAATATATAGAATTGATGCAATAGAGGACATATACGATATGTTAATATTAGGATAAGCATCTAAATAGAATATATGAATAGGAAATATGTGTAAGGTTTCGAATGGTATAATGATTAATTCAATATCATAAGATATGTTATTTATAATAGGTTTAAGCAAAAACTCATTTATTCTTTTATGATAATATGATATAATTTTTAGAGTAGATTTATTACTTGAGTAATATTTTCTTACCAGGTCTATATAGTTTTTTAATATATCCTCAAAATCTTCTTTATCAATTTCTACAAATTTATTAACCAATTTATTCTTTTTTATTAATGTAATTCTTATACCATTATCATGATAAAAATATGATACAATATTTTGTTTAGGTTTAAGTTTGTCCTGAATTTTGTATATTATATCCTTTAGTTCAATATTTATTGATTCTCCGAATAACTTATAAACTTTTTTACTCGCTGCTATCTTTTCTTCGCAATAATATAATCTATCTTCTAAATGTGATATTCTTATAGCTTTTTCTTCCGGATTTAGTTTTTTATCAGAAATAGTAATTTCAATTTCCTTTTCTATATTATTCCTTTCATTTCTTAGACCAACTGGAATCCCAAGTAGTACAGACCTTTTTCCCTCTAAAACCTTTTCGATAAACTCCTTACCTTTGTATTTCTCTAATAATTCCAGTGCTTTATTATAATCATCCATTTTAAAATTAATGTTAATAGCTTTTTTAAAAGTCATTTCTCTTTCTTGCTTTTTAAGAAAACCATCAATATTTGAACCAGTCTCTATACTTGACCTAAGTCCCATTAACATATCAAATGCTCTTAAATAATGTTCCTTAGCCTTTTTTAATTCACCATATTTCTCATATATAACCGCTTTAATATAATAATATCGAAATTCATTTTTCCTAACATCATTCAGATATGGAGCAGCTTTGGTAACAGTAGCTAATGTTGTTTCTAAATCTCCATCTTGTAAAAGGTGGCTGGATACTTTTAGGTAAATATCACCTATATGATGTCGATAATTGGCATCCTTTTTATTTTCTAATAAAACTTTCAGCGCTTCTCTAAAGTATGATAAACTCTCTTCTTTTTTATCAAAAAAATATAGTAGTTCAGCATAAACTTTATATATAACTCCTAATTCAAGATTAATCTTATATTCGATACATAATGAGATGTCCTCTTCACATATAAGGCTTGCTTCATCTAATTTACCAAGGAAACCTATATTCATAATAATACCAATATCATTATATACCTTGGATCTTAATATTTGTTTTTTTTTAGATAAGGTTAATTCTTTTTTGGATAATAAATCATTATATAAGTCTTTAGCTTTCAAATTATGTTCTATAGTAGGTTTACCTAAAGTATATAATGCTATAGATAAACCATTGTATGATTTAGCAAGTCGAAGTGGATTATAGCTTTCTTCTTTGCTATAGATACTTATGGATAGATTTGCTGCTCTTTCCATTTTTTCAAATTTTTTAGAGGTATATGCTTCCCATATAGCTTTATAAGACGCTTCAGCTAAAGATTTGGATAATTCTTCATTATATTTGATAGATAATGCTTTTTCTAGATAATCTACAGCCTTTATATATTTTCTATTTTTAAGGTTAGTAAGCCCCTTACCCTTAAGTTTTTGAAAATCTTCATTCATAAGTATTCGCCTTTTATATACAGAAAATCTATTAATAAGATATTATATTTACTTATTCTTGTATAATTTCTTATAAAGATTATCTGCAAATTCTTCGGCTTCAATATTTAATTGAGAATTTCTTAATATAGGTTCTTCTGATCGGCTGTTTTCTTCTTGTTGCACGGATTCTGTCATTTTGGATAATATATCATCTAATCTTGAGTTAACCTGGTCTATGAGCTTTTCGTTGGCATTATTACCAATAATGGAATTAAACTCGATAAAAGAAATTTCTAATTTATCCAATAGTTTTTCT
>CAYUUC010000349.1:0-3708 GCA_964447635.1 uncultured Spirochaetia bacterium | reverse complement strand
GGGATATTTTAATGAGGAAAGATTCTTTTATTAATAGAATATTGACAAGATTGCATAATTTTCTTTACGAATTCTTTTCAAAAATTTCATGCTTTATTAGAAGAATACTATTCAACGATAAAGGAATTACCACTATCATTCCTTCTAAGGGTAGTATTAGATTGGTCGACGTTAATAAAGAACTTCACCGTATAATAGACTCCATTAAAAAATATACTATATCCCAAACAGATAAGGATTTCCTTAAATCAAACCTTATAGACCATCTAGAGTCTATGACTTTTATAGAAAATAATATTAATATTATTCTTTATGATTATACAAATCCTAATATTAAAGAAAAAATCAAATCTATTATTAGGTGGAGTATTACGACTATAGTTAAGATTATCGGTAATATTAAAAAGTCGAACTTGAGCGATGATGATTTTAATTCTATGATGGTTTTTCTTTATGAGAGTGTATGGAAATTAATAATTATTTTCGAGGAAGTGCTAGGAGTTAAATGTAAAATATGTAAAAATAAAGAAAGAGATATATCCCATCCATTCGGTAGTGAAAATTCTGACTTATATTTTGATGAGAAACAATTTGAGATTGATTTAATAAAGATGATAGAAGATTCCGAATACTAACCACTCATTAAATATTAAAACCAACCACTATGATTTAACTTATTTACCTATTAAGGCTTATTTTTTATATATATACTGTGAGATTATTATTAAGAGTTTATAGCCTTTTTATTTTTTTAAAAAATATTATATCTTTTGTATATTCTAGCGAATAAATGTGTATTGATTTTACATCTATAAGTGTTTAAGGCATTAAACCAAATTGAAATTAAGAAGGATTATTATATGAATAAATCTAGAATTACTTTTTTACTTGTAAGTATATTGGTTGCTATAATTTTAGTGTTTTGTGGGCAGGAAAGTAACAATAATGAAAATATAGACCAAGATAAAAATGTAGAAGAAGATATAAGAAACGATGAAGTGACAGAAAATCCCAATTTGGAGGATATTAATGAAAATAGTATAGAACCAAACCACAACCAAAGAGAAGAAAATGATAATGAGGATATAGATAATCAAGATAAACCAAATGATGATGTAAAAACATCTGATCCTACAGATGAAAAAGATAGTACCGAAATCAATGAAACAGAGAATGATAATGATAACAAAGGAGAAACAATAAACCAAAATGATGAAATTTCTAATGAAACACAGGATGATAAATCTAATACAACTCAGGATACAAATGAAAGTGAAACTGACGAAAGCAAAAATGAAAACCTCTCTATAGATGAAAATAATAAAACAGATATTGATAACAATTATATGACTGAGGATTTACTGAAAAATGAATATCATTATGATTCTGATTGTTATCTAGTAAGAGATTATGATTTAATTACTGAAAATAATCTTCCAATGTATAATTACCGGGAAGATATCCTTACAGAGAGAATCTCAAAAATGAAAGATAAAGTTAATAATGTTGTGGTTAATGAAGAATTAACTTCAAGAATAGATTCTCCTAAAGAGGATTTCATAGATGATAAAACCATATTAGATAAGTATTTCCCCACTGAAGACATTATATCTTATGATTACATAGCTTTCGATGATTCTATACCAGATGATGTGAAGAGACAGTTCTTTAAAGATGCTTATGAATATGTAATAAATAAAATTCCAAAATCAGAGGTGGATAAAGTTAATAACCGTGGTATTGCGTATGTATCGGAAATTGGATGGGATTATACTGAGAGTGAACCAGATTCGGCCCGGTCAACCAGGTATATTTTATATAAGAACGTTAAATTTAAAAGACTTATGCTGAGGGATCCAATCCCATACGACCCACTATTTAAAGCCAAACTTACCCGTATGTTTGAAATACTACTTACAGGAAGAAATGATTACTTTATTGTGAAAAATAATCCAATGTTGCCAAAAAGCTTCTTTGAAGAACATAAGGAGATAATATTAGAATATTTATATTATACATTTGATAATGCTCATATCATCCAATCTGAATCCTTACTTGACCCTGAACTTATAGTATCGAAATTGAATAATCCTCCTTTACCGAATATTACTTACGAAAGCATTATAAATTATTTTATAGAAAAAGAAAAGAGAATTGACGAGAATTTATACTATGCTATAGAATGGGTAGAATTTCCTCTTCCAGATAATCTTATAGAAAATTTCAAAAAGCTATATGAATGCAGTGTTGGGATTATAAATAGTGACTTATCTATCAATGCTTCTATAGATGCAATTCTGCAAGCTACCATCGCTTCTTTCTGTATTCAACGCTCTTATAAAGAGGGGGAGGGTCAGCCTATCATACCTATTGAGGTATCTAACTTTATGACCAGGAATCCATACTTAATGGATTCGACTAAAGAATTCCTAAATGGTTGCCTGGATTTAATGAAAAAAGCAATGCATAGCTATAAATACGATTTATTAGAATTAATAGACACATACAAAAGATATAATATATCTTTCCAATTCAGCTCAATAAACGATTCGATATTTAAATGGGATAGAAATCAAGACCATATCTATTATACAACAACAGCTTTAGAGCTAAAACTGTTTAGACCAACCCTAGGGGATAATTTCCTGTTGTTCGATTTGTACAAATACATCTACGAGAGAAATTATCCAACACTAGCCGATTTCATATACTTTGAACCTTTGCGATTATACACATATAAACTCCTTAATGAAAAGGGAGAAGAGAAATGGTATATTTTAAATGTAGAAAGTGGTAAAAAGATAAATGTAACAGAAAAGATCAATCCTAAAAAAACCGGAAAAGTTGTTGGATTGGGATATTATAGGGATTTAACAGGTTATCGTGCTTTGTTCTTTAAATATAATCCTGATACACTCTATAGTGCTTTGATAGGGATTAGCTTAACCAAAGCAGGTAGTGTTAAGATACTAAATGATAATTATTATATAGACATGATACCGATTTTCCCTCATCAATTGACTGATGAAATCATTGTTCACGGTCACTTTGATGATAAACTAAGTGTAAATTCAAAAACCGAACAGGTGAGTTATAAGAATAAAACAAAATCGGATTATAAAAAAAATCTTAAGATGGTCAAGATGGATTTAAATTCAGGAAATATAGAATTTATTGAGGATTCGGAGGGATGGAATAATATAATATACGTTCCTAAAGCAGAGTATATATACTATAATAAAGGAATAGAACATCATTTATATCATATTGGTATGGATTTAACATATCCTTTTGATGATGTTTATAATTTTGGACCGAAAAAGATACTAGAAATTAATAATAGTCTATCTAAGATTTTATTTACTAAGGAAATAGGAAGGACAGGAAGAGACGGATTGTTTATATATGACGGAACAAACGGTAAATCCTCATTAATTGAATATACTGATAGAGTCTTGTTTACCGGAAGCTCCACTAGAGGAACATATATAAGCTATAAATCCTTAAATCCTTTTTATGACGAAGAGAACACATATCTGGTTAGGATACAGTTTAAATAAGTTAAGTTAAAATAGAATATTGGTTTGATTTAAGTAGGATTTTACTTAAATTAATATCCAAAAAGTCGACCTATTATTTAAGGTTATAATGAAGATAGAGTTATTGAAAAATTTGATATTATATGTTTAATTTGACTTTAATTAGGTT
>CAYUUC010000348.1:0-3724 GCA_964447635.1 uncultured Spirochaetia bacterium | reverse complement strand
TAAAGTTTCTTTTATCATAAATTAAATATAATAAAAAATTTGAAAATCACTAACTTTTTTTGCATTACCTCTATTTGAAAGCAGATTCATATATAAAATATATATAATTTTATCTACTATAATCAAATAATATTAAAAATTTATAAATATTTGCAAATCATTATTAAGTATTTATTTATATTCGATGATATTCATAAATCTGTTAATAAAAAAACATTGCTGATTCATCAGAAAAATCATTATATTTATACAAAGGTTTAATAAAAAAAACTTATCTCGTTGGTTCATTAACTGAAGACTATCATCTCCATTAATGAATAGTTAGGCTTGATAATTTATTGTGATAGGCAATGGTAATGAAGATTAAAAAAAGCTTTTTTCAATTTATCTTAGTATTAATCCTCATAAATACAAGCTCTTATGTTTTCGCTAACCAAGTCAAAATAGGGATATATGATAATAAGCCGGTTATGTTCCATGATAAGGATGGTAACTATAAAGGTATCAGCATCGATATACTCTATCACATAGCGGAAAAGGAAGGTTGGGAACTCTTCTTTGTCCAGGGTACATGGAGCGAGTGTTTAGAAAGGCTTTACAATGGGAATATAGACATAATGCCTGGTATAGCTTACAATGAAGACCGCGACCGTATATTCGACTTTACCCAGGAGGACTTCGCCAGCACATGGGCAAGGATTTACTCCCACTCAGGGTCAAACCTGACCAATATACTTTCCGTAAGAAATAAAAAGATAGCCCTATTAAAGCGGGATATATTAGCTGAGAACTTTAGCAAACTCATGTCCAATTTCGATATAAAATATTTCCCCATATATACCAACTCCTACCAGGAAGCAGCCCAATTAGTCCAGGATGGTCGGGCTGACGCCGGTGTTTTCGAGAGAATATCAGTAATCGAGATTAGGAAAGAATACAACCTAGTGGAAACGAATATAATATTCAGCCCACTTAGGCTACTATATGCAGTAGGTGAAAGTAGGAATACACACTTAATCCAAACCATAGACAGATACCTTAAGAATCTGAAAAGCGATGAAAACTCTATATATTATAAAAACCTTAAGAAATATTTCTATGTAGAAGAAGTTGTCGAAGCCCCTTTATGGTTAAAGGTCTTGCTGGGGGCATTAATTACACTTATAGTTCTATTCCTCGCAGCAATCGCATATTCTAGAATGCAGGTGAATAGAAAAACCAAAGAACTTTCCCAGAAAAATTCCCAACTAAGACAGAAAATCAAAGAAAGGATAAGAGTAGAAAAGGAGCTAAAGAGCCGTAACCAATTTATTGAAGAAATACTATTTAACATACCCATTGCTATCTCCGTTGAGACACTGGACTTCGACTTCACATCCCATCGAAGGTTTACCAATAAAAGCTTTAGAGAAATCTTTGGATGGGATGGGAAAGACTTTGAAAACCTCGAAGACTTCTTAAATAGAATCTTCCCCAGCCCAGAAAGGAAAAATGAGATGTTTGAGAGGTTTAAAAGCGAAGTCATTAATGGTAAGTCAAGAGTCGTTAAATGGGAGGGAGAAAAGGTAAAAACAAAACATGGAGATAAATTCCTTACTGCCATTTTCATACTACTGAAGGAACAAAACCTGATTATACTTATTACCCAGGATGTAACGGAAAAGATTAAGGCAGATCGTCAGATTAAAGAATCACTTAGAGAAAAGGAAACCCTGATTAAGGAGATCCACCACCGGGTTAAGAATAACATGCAGGTGATATCATCCCTATTAAACCTACAAACCAGATATATTACCGATGAACATATCACACAGGCTCTAGAAGAATGCCGGATGAGAATCAACTCCATGTCACTCATACATGAAAACCTATATAGGAACGAGAACCTCGCCCTCATTAACTTCTATGATTACGCCAATCTATTATTGGAAGAGATAATCAACTCGTATAATATTGACAAAAATATAAACCTGAATTTATATATAGATTCTGAAATCCTTTTCGATATTGAAACCGCTATACCATGTGGTCTAATCATAAATGAAATCACAACCAATGCTTTAAAATACGCCTTCGATGGAAGAGACTACGGCAATATCAACCTTAGCCTAATCAAAAATGATGCTAATAACACCAAGTTCAAATATAACATGGAAATAGGGGATGATGGAGTGGGGATACCGGATGAGATAGATATAGAAAAGACTAAGACCCTCGGACTACACCTTATAAGAATCCTGGTTAAACAGCTAAAAGGCAAAGTAGAGTTGATTCGAGAAAATGGTACTCAATACAAAATCTTATTCTCAAAGAAAAAAAAGTAAAACTTAAAAAGGACTCATTTTTTTAGAAAACCAACCAAACGATATTATATTCAATTATAAAACCATGTCTTTAGAATCTGTTGAATTGAGACGGTTATAAGACAAACGGAAGACTTCTCTGTTAATCTAATCCGGCGACTCAAGCTTAGATTGTTAGAAGCTTTCTCCAGTCTTATCTGAATAGAACCTTTTAGCATACTGATTATTCATTTCAACACATTCATTAATGGAGGAAAAACCAATGAGAAAACCAATATACATCATATATATAATACTCGTCTTCTTTACTCTTGTTTACTGCACCGGGACGGGCAATACAGATACCATTACTTCCGAGATTATGGGCGAGGCTATGGCAAGCATCACCGAAACAGAGTTAGAACAGATGTTAACATATCTTGCTTCTGATGAACTGGAAGGCAGACTCTCCGGAGAGGAAGGGTGCGAGATATCCGCTGAGTTCATCGAAAGCGAGTTTGAGCAATACGGCTTGCTACCCTATAAAGACAACTCATATCAACAGTCTTTCACATTCATCGAAAAGGTGCTAAGCGGGGATGATACATCATTCAGCTATACAAACGAAGGACAAAGCGAAGAGCTGATCCAGAATGAAGACTATGCCGTGACCAGCTTCACCGCAGAAGCATCATATCAGGGTGAGATAGCCTTCGTGGGATACAGCATTATCACAGATGAGTATAACGACTACCAAGACATTGACATCGAAGGGAAAGCTGTTATCATGATGCCATTGTCACATAAGGGTCCGCATTACTATGAAGAGGATGCACATTTCGGAACTAAGTTTGATAATGCTATCGAGCAAGGAGCAGACGCCATAATTTTTGTAAACGCACCAGAATACGTTAACAAAGATTTCCTTTATCCTTTGTTCTATCATCCATCTATAAAAACAAGAGAAATACCTGTTATGCAGTTGAGCTGGAAGGGCTTTGAGAAAATAACATCACATATGGACAAAGACCTTCGCTCCATCCAAAAACGGATTAACAAAGACAAGAAACCGGAATCCTTCATCATAGATGGAGTTACAGTCAGCATCACCGCAGACCTTGAGATGATAGAAGATGAAACGGCTAATGTCATCGGATACCTACCAGGGAATGACCCGGAGATGAAAGATGAGGTTATTGTAATCGGGGCGCATTATGACCACATCGGAATGGGAGAAGTCGGCTCAAGGTCAAAAGAGAAAGCCATTCATAACGGAGCAGACGATAACGCTTCCGGTACAGTTGCCGTTATGGAACTGGCAGAGGCATTCGCACAGGCTAAAGACGAGTTAGACCGCACCTTCGTGTTTATCGCCTTCTCCGGAGAAGAATACGGTTTGTTCGGAAGCAAGTACTATGTCGATAATCCACTCTTCCCGATAG
>CAYUUC010000347.1:0-3736 GCA_964447635.1 uncultured Spirochaetia bacterium | reverse complement strand
ATATCAGGATGTGGTGAGTATAAATATTCAACTTGGATTATGTTTTCATCTTTATTTAATAGAGCTTTGTTAATTGATACCCAGCTTAACTCCCTATTATAACAATAATCTGAATAATCTATCTCATTACCATTTATGATGATTTGTTTAATAGTCTGGATTGGTTGATGGTTTATGTAAAATACCGACATACCTCTATCCAAGGTAATTTCCATTCTATCGGTTAATTCATCGCTCATATCCAAATCGTAGAAGGTAATGGCTTCAACCACACTCTTAGTCTCACTCATCCATGTTGAGTTTTCATCTAGAACACCAGAGAGGTTTTGAAAAATCCTTAGCCTTCCATTGCCAATCCTTCTAAACTCTCCCCATGTTCCGGTGATTAGTTCATGGAAACCATCGTGATTTATATCCTGTAGGAATATACCAGAGCCATATCCTCTATCTATTGATTCCCAATCAGGTTCATCATTGATTAATCCATCATCATTAAAATACACTTTAGTCCTGCCAGCACCGCCTAGCTGATAGTTATCTGTAAAGGCTATGTCTCTAAAACCATCCTGGTTTATATCACCTATGGTTACTGAATTGCTATTTGAGGATTCTTCATTGGTCCATGATGGTTCTGCTGATATAATACCGTTTTCATTTGTGTATATAGTATTGACTGTTTTAGAGCCTGCGAAGACGATGTCCAGGTCACCATCATTATCTGTATCTCCGAATGAAACATCAATTGAATAGTCATTAATGCTTGATTCCCAATGGACTATGGGATTTAATATCCCATCTTCGTTGATGTAAATCCTGTTTGGTTCTTTCTTATGTGTATATGATTCTCCTGTAGCAACAGCAATGTCCAGGTCGCCATCATTATCTATATCTCCCAAATCGAGACTAAATGAGTAATGGCTTTCTTCACTCTCCCAAGAAGGTATACTTTCTAGTTGTCCTCCTCTATTAAAGTAAACCTTGGTTTTCCCCGGAGAACCAAATCCTTTATCACCAAGGAATACAGATACAGCAACATCATTAAAGCCATCCATATTGATATCTCCCACAGCAAGATGTCCATGATAGTCGATGTCTTCTGATGTCCAATCCGGTCTTTTAGAGATATTACCTCCTCCCAGGTTATAATAGACAGCGACATATTGTCTTTCGATGTCATTACCATTTGATACTATAACATCGGGTAGTTCATCTCCATTGATATCGGCTACAGCTAAACCGGTGGATATAGCCTGTATATCAAGTGAGTCCCAATCGTTAATTGTATTGAACGGTACATTTAGATTTGGTGTATCATTTGTGGTTTTATCATTTATATTGTCGGTGTTGTTGTCGATGGAAGTGCCTGTACAGTATAGAAAAATCATGGAAATACATAGAATTCCAAAAATAGTTTTTTGCATAATATTATCCTTTTGTAATAAAATATTTAGGTATATTTTTAATATAAGGAAATATTGAGATATGACAATAATGGTTTATAATGAATAGAAGTACATTTCCACGATATTGTTTTCTAGAGTGTTATTTATTAATATGATATAATCTAAATCTTCCTTGATATTATAATCTCCATTAAACCGGCCTATTCTTACAAGAAGAGAAGAAGGTTTAATGAAATACATGGAGGTTAAGCCTAAGTTGTCTTCCTTAGTATTGAATATCAGGTAATTGCCGTAAGAATAAGTGATTCGATTAGGGGTTGGATATTTAATGGGTGTGAGGTTATCCATAACTGTATAATACTCTTTCCGATGGTTATCATATATTAATAGTTCATCTTCGGTATCGGAGGCTCTTAGAGCTAAATACCTATCATCACGACCCACCCAGTCTATCAATATGGATAGGGTGGGGATTTCGGTAATCTCCATATTTGCTGGATTTACTACCAGGGTTTTAAAATTGATGTTCCCTTTAATCTTTATTGTGGTAACGACATAACCATAATTGGTAGTATAACCTAGGTCATGAATTTCACCCTGGAAGACGATATTCTTTGATTTCTTCTGGATATTATATAAAATCACATTATAATAGTCAGTCAATTCTTCATTTCCGCTTTCATTAATCTTGGAGGCTTGCTGAACCATAACCAGATTATTATTCTTTTCTACATAACCGGCATATATGTTTTCTGTTATCCTTTTAGATTTATTAACTTGTTTTAGAGGGATATAGTTTCTGCCTAGTTTGATGAGTGATTTTGATTCTACATCATATAGCATTAATTCTGCATGGTAAGTCTGTTGTTCATCTCTTCTGAGTAATATTTTGTTAAGGGCTATGAAGTTTTTCTCTACAAGAACATTTCTTGCTAATAGTTTGATATTATTAAGTTCAAAATCGTAAACATATACAGCTAGTTCATCATTTGATTTTACCGAGTATAGTAGTGAGTTACTATTTACTTCATAATCTATAACTTCGCTATCAGAAAGCTCTTTTATATTCTTATTATAAATTGAATAGAAACGGGTTGATGGGATATCATTTTTATTTATTTTACCATCTCTACTGGTGTCTTTTTCGTAGGAATTGAATAAGAATATGCCGAAGTCGTCTAGGAAGTTTATGGTTTTTCCATTATTGGATAATAATACTTTTTGAGTATTGGAAATGTCATAGAGGTAAATCTTATGATGTTCATCAGCAGAGGTTATCTTTCTATCATTGTTTGAATCTTTAATCATTTCGTAAGATAAGAAACCGCTTTCTTCATAGTATCTTACATTTGATATTGGTCCTGTATCGATAAGGTGTTTTGTTTTGGAAGCTAGGAAAGTAATGAATAATAAGCTTTGGTCATAGATATCTATCTTTCCGTCTCTATTAGTATCTTCTGTTCTGGTAAGGAATAGGAATGCCTTATCATTATACAGTGGATAAATTAAGTTATTTTCCAGATTATTTGAAACGTCAAACTCTACTATGTGATTTCCTAATTTATATAGTTTTTCCATATAGATATCATAGGCATATAGCTCTTTGTTATTTGTATCTCCGGATAGTAATATAGTACCGAGGTTATGCAGATGACCCAGATAAGTTGGGTTAACAATCTCTAGATTAATCTTAGTATGAGAATTATTATTAAGACTATAAAGGGCTACTCTTCCACCAGACCGGTACGAGAACATATTTAATTCTGTAATATAATCGATATAAACCTTTTCTATAGTCGGATTTATTGAATCGGGGTTCTCATAGGTTTTTTCTAGTAATAATTGGTTATCATTTACTATTATGCTTCCCTCACCATCATTAATATTAATCAAAGCTATATTCTTAACATAATTGGCTAATTCAATATCAGCTGGTTTTTTAAGTTGCACATCTACTCTTCTTGAGCCGAGAACATTGCTTTCCTTTGGCATTAATAGGCTAATAAGGATGAAATTGGGATTGTTTACCTCTACTAATTGGTAGACATAGTTATAGCTTCGAATAATACCGCTGTTTTCAAGGTCTACAATAATCAAAGAACAATAATCACCTAGTTTATTGTTAATTTTGATTAAAGCTATGTTATTTTTATATATTATATCATAATCCACATTTCGGACTAGTTTTGGGAATTGTAAAGACATGGTTACTTCTTTTTTGCCGGTTCTTAATTCTGGAGATTTAATTTCAGCGGTATCAAAAACCTGAGAGAAACTTGAGTCAAGGTTAATGATGAAAAATATACTAATAAAAAACAGGAAAATGATTATTT
>CAYUUC010000346.1:0-3739 GCA_964447635.1 uncultured Spirochaetia bacterium | reverse complement strand
GGGATAGATATATTCGAGTATAATATATTTTTTGATAATATTTACTTTGTTCCTTTCGGGTTTTCTATACTTCTGATTTGTATCTTTTTCGTGCTGGCGTTGGAACAGTCTCAAGCCTTACGTGATAAGGAAGATGCCCAGAAGAAACTGGATCAACTATCATTTAATATTCATAATTCGCTTAAAAACAAGTTGGAGTCTGCTAAACATTTGATGGAATACTATATCAAGTCCACAGATAAGCCATTACAGGATTTAAACTTCATAAAGAAATTGATAGACAATAGCAGTAAAGAAAGCAAGAATATACTATTCGTGTTAAAAAACAGCGAATGCGACATTAAGACCATGAATCAGGAATTGGAGATGAGAGCTGACCTATCTTTAAGCCCGGTCAAAATAGAATACCAACTAAACAAAAACAGGGATGATGATAAGACAATACTAAGTTCTGAAAATATTCAATGTATTCTGGGCATATTTTCAGAATTGTTAACCAATATCGTTAAACACTCAGAAGCGGACTTCGTGAAAATCGATATCCATTATGATAATGATTTTATTGAATTTTCAGTGGAGGATAACGGGATTGGATTTGATATTTCCAAGACAAAGAACAAATATGGCTCTTACGGGCTTAGCATTATAGAAGACATCCTGGATAAAGATTGTTGTAAGTTCAAAATATCTTCTAAACCAGGTATTGGAACAAAAGCTATCATTAGGATATGTAATCCATATTTGTGAGTCTTAATTATAGGTACTTCTTCAGCCGGTCAACCTTTTCTAGCTTTTCCCATGTGAACTGACTCCTTCCGAAGTGTCCATAAGCTGCAGTATCGAGATAGATTGGTCTTTTCAATCTTAGGTAATCAACAATTCCTTTTGGAGTTAAATCCCAGTTTTCGCGTATTATCTTTATTATCTCGGATTCTGGTATCTTACCGGTTCTTAGTGTATCCACATATAGAGACATCGGTTCTGCTTCTCCGATAGCATAAGCTATTTGTATAGCAAGTTTATTTGATATACCTGCAGCGACGATATTCTTAGCTATATGCCTTGCCAGATAGGATGCACTACGGTCGACCTTTGAAGGGTCTTTCCCGCTGAATGCTCCTCCACCATGGTTTGAACCGGGATAACCACCATAAGTATCTACGATGATTTTCCTTCCGGTCAATCCTGTATCCCCATGAGGACCACCTATTACAAACCTCCCGGTAGGATTTATATGATAGTTTATGTTATCCGTCTTTAGGTTTTTTGGTAGGGTGGGCTTTATTATCTCTTCAATCAAGTATTCTTTTAATGTCTTATGGGAGATTTCCGGATGATGCTGATGGCTCATTACCACATCCGTTACTTCTACCGGTCGCCATTTCTCATATCTAATGGTAACCTGTGATTTAGCATCCGGTCTTAAATACTTGGAGCCACCTTCTTCTTTCCTATTCTGGGATGCCTTGTGAACCAATCTATGAGCAAGATATATAGGCAATGGCATGTAAGCGTCGGTTTCATCGCAGGCAAAGCCATACATTAGACCCTGGTCGCCTGCACCTTGCTCCTTATGGAAGCCTTTACCCTCATCTACGCCGATAGATATGTCTTCAGACTGTTCATGTACCAGCAGATGTACACCACAACTATAACCATCTAAACCATAATGAGGGTCATCGTATCCGATTTTTAATACTGTGTCTCTGGCTATCTGGTTTACGTTTACATAGCAATCGGTCTTGATCTCTCCTCCTACTATAATAGTACCTGTGGTGGTGAAGACTTCACATGCTACATGAGCATTCTGGTCTTGTCCTATTATTGAATCTAGGACGGCATCGGATATCTGGTCGGCTATTTTATCCGGGTGTCCTTCCGATACGGATTCAGCACTTATAATATAATCCTGGTTTTTCATATGGTGTATCCTCCTTTTAATCTCTTAGTAAAGACATTCCAATGTTGATATTATTGGATTTATCTTTAAGTATATTTATTTTGGTTTTATCTTTAATTAGATATATTATAGTGAATTCTTAATGATAATAATAAACTTTAATATGGAAAAGTAGTATGGAAAAAAATAAATCAATTTTTACCTCAATTGATGGAATGAATATAAGCTATACCACACAAGGAGCGGGGAATATAATACTTGTTTTTCTGCATGGATGGGGTGTAAACAAAGAAGCATTCAATCTTATCATAAATAGGATGAGGGCATATAATCAGTATAAGCTGATTAGCATAGATTTCCCCGGCTTTGGTGAAAGTGATATGCCATCTCAGCCTGTCGGAACACAAACTTATGCCGATTGGACTATCCAATTCATTCAGAATCTAGGTTTAAGCAAAGTTAATCTAATCGGACATAGCTTCGGCGGGAGGGTTTCCATACGTATAGCGTCTGCTCAGCCGGGACTTGTAGATAAGGTTATACTCATAGATAGTGCCGGAGTAAAACCAAAACGTAAACTTAAACATCATCTTAAAGTCCTGTCATATAAGTTTGCTAAGGCATTTATTAAGCTAATCTATCGTAAGGAGAAGTTCGAGAAGAAAATGGAAGACTTACGAAAGAAGTACGGAAGCGAAGACTACCGAAAAAGCAATCCTCTCATGCGACAAGTGCTCATCAAAACAGTGAACGAAGACCTATCAGACTTGCTACCCGATATAAAAGCCCCAACCCTTATCATCTGGGGAGAAAAGGACAATGAGACCCCTCTCTGGATGGGAGAGAAAATGGAGAAGCTCATCCCGGACGCCGGGTTAGTGGTCTTTAAAGGAGCGGGACACTATTCCTATCTGGAAAAACCGGATGACTTTACTATCATCGCTAATAAATTCTTTTTAGGATAATAACCTGGTCAATATCTCACTCTACAGAGATATAGATAGACTTATATACAATATGATAATAGTAAGTTAAAATAAGTGGTGATGAATCTTGTTGCATGGATGTTCTTCCAGTTTGCGTTATCATTATCTTGATAAGTTTCTGTCATGATTAGTTCTCAATAGTTTGTAGATATAGTAAGATAAAGATAAAGTTGTTTAGCGAAAATATTAAGACAAAATCACCTCTTGAAATTATTTTAAGAATTTTGAAACAAACGGAGAGGTTTCACCTCTTCTCATAAAGTGCCCTGATGGACCTTCACCTAAGAATTCAGAGAACCAAGATTCATGTTCTATTTCTTCATTTAATATTGCTAGTGCTAAATCATAAGTGCGATGATCTTTACCGAATGTCATATTACATATCTCTGTATATCCTCTGACAGCACACCTTTCCGCCTCTACAAGCACTTTCAGCATCTCTTCAGCGTTTGTCGGGTCTTTTGGTAGTTTAGCAGGAGGACATGCTGATACATCATGAAAATCTTTCATATTTCCCGGAAGTTCCCCGCCTAGTTCATAAATTCTAGGTACCAATGCTTCAAAATGGTTTCTGTCTTCTATTCTAGCTACTTCCGCTATTTCTTTTATGCCTTCTCCATCTAATCCAATTAAATTTACTCTTAAAATTGTATAGTAGTAAAATGTGGTTAATTCAGCAGATGCGTTTTTTATCAGCAAATCAAGAAGTTTATCTACATCTACTCCTGCTTTTACTACCATATCTCTTGCTACCTTAGCCATAATTTTCCTCCATAAATTATTAGGATTCTTCCGTAAAAAAATTTCCTACTGTGAAATTTTTGTTGATATAAGTCTGATCTTTTATTAAGAG
>CAYUUC010000345.1:0-3742 GCA_964447635.1 uncultured Spirochaetia bacterium | reverse complement strand
CTGAAAATCTACAAGCTGCTGAATCAAGAATAAGAGACACAGATATGGCTCATCAATTTGTTCAATTCACTAAGAATCAAATCTTAAGTCAATCTGCTGCTTCTATGACTGCTCAAGCTAATATGAGATCTCAATTAGTAATGAGAATCTTAGGTTAGTATTTACCATTAATCATATTTTTATCTAAAGGGTATTTCCATTTATGGGGATACCCTTTTTAAATTCCATCTACAAAATTCAAGTTATATATATAAATGTTTTTTTTCACTTTTATATATAAGTCAAGTAATAAAATAGTAGAAATGATATGGGTTGTTAAAATCATATTGGATTGTATAATTAATAACAATAACTATTTTTTAATAGTTTTTGGAGGATGATAAAATGAAAAAAAATATAATTTTAATAGTATCACTTTTCTTGATTACATTTGGAGCTATAGCTTTATTGGCAGGTGGTGTAGATTATACCGAATATGAAGTTCAGGAAGGTGAAGACTTTTTCGAAGTATGTGAAAAAGTTTTATTAGACTGTGATTCAAACTGGAAACAATTCTTAAAATTCAATGGTTTAAATATGCCAACAGATGTAACACCTGGAATGGTACTAAAGGTTCCTAATTCATTATCAAAAGACCGATATGCTAAAGTTCAATTTATCGATGGCGACGTTGAGGTTTATAATCCAGAATTTGACGCTTTCGAAAAAATTAGAACTAACCATGTATTAGTAGAAGGAAATATTCTTAAGACAAACCCGGAAAGCCGAGCAGAAGTTAAACTAGACGATGGAACACTTTTGAAATTGGAATCAGACACCGTAATCTCCCTAGGAGAATTTGATCTAACAGAATCTGGATCTGAAACTATACTTGACGTTATATCAGGTAGTGTTCTTATGAAGATAACTAAGCTAGGTGATGGAGACAGCTTCGATGTTAAGACTGTCTCTGCTGTAGCTGGTGTTAGAGGAACCGAATTCTCTGTATCTGTTAGTGGAGAGAATGAGGATGCTGTAATTGAAATAAGCGTTCTTGAAGGTAAAGTTGCTGCAAAAGCTACTTCAGACTCCGATGGTGAACAACTAGTTCTTGGTGCCTCTAATAAAGATGCTTCTGAAGACACATCAGCTGATGAAATAGCATCTCAAAGTGGTGGAAAAACCTCTATTGACGAAGACAAAACCATAGGTGTTGATGAAGGATATACATTAAGATTCAACCTAAAAGATGATGAAGCTGAAGTTACTCAAATACCAGAACCAATAACTGGTGTCGAAGTAGAAGAAGTGGATGATGATGACGATGACGATGATGATGATGATGATGATAATGACTAAAATCAGGAAATAAGATATTATCTAACAAAACAAAGTTAAGCCCAAACCCTCCTTTTGTTTAATCATAAGGAGGGTTTTTCTATAATACCCATCTACAAATATTTTATTATTATCTAAGTTTCTAAGAAAGATTTATTATTAGTAAAAAGGAATTATTATCATGAAAAAAAATTTTATATATATATCACTTATAACATTAGTGATAATGATAATATGTTGTTCTACAATAGATGATAATTATATATTAATAAATACCCAATCCAAAAAGTCAATATCAATAACTTCGGAACATATATTTACTTCCTCTTTCCCTTTTGAAATCATGTTGTTTGCTTTTAATAATAATTCATATAGTAAAACCAAACCTGAAAATATAACATTAGATATATATATTAAGGATTATGGTTTCTTTAATACTAAAACAAGTATAGGTGTGATTTCACATAAAAATGGATTAATTGAGATTAACGAAAATCACATTGATAGGTTTAATGAAGATTATATAACTTTTCAAATTGAAAATGAGTATATAGAAAAAGAGAATACTTTGCTTATAGCAGAACGACCGAAAGAAATACTAGATTTCCCACAACTATATTCTAATGATGAATTGGATAATAATAGATATTTTATATATGTTCAAGGAACAAGTCCTATTGTTGAAACTGTGGAAACAATCTATCTCAGACCTATAATACTAATGATTAGAGAAAACTATCAGAAATCGTTCGCTTATCTCTATAATCTAGGTTTTACTATAGATAGAAAATCAGAAAAATTAGCTGAATACATAAAAGATAATATACCAGAAGATGCACTTATTGATGTAATAGGAGAATCACAAGGAGCTTTAGTTGTTAGAAATATGATGATGAAAAATCCTAAAATAAATAACCAAATCAGAAAGTTTATTTCTATGTGTGGAGTAAACGAAGGTTCATACATAGCTAATGATGATTATTTATCTAATATCATAAGAAATATAGGAAATCTGAATAGTAAAAATAGCAATAATCTATATGGATATTTGGTAGAAGCAATAGATAATATTGTTTTTAGAATATATCCTGAATTATTACAAATGAGAGAGAATAGTGAATTTATAAAGAATATCAATAAAAACCTAACCAAAGAGATAGCAGATAAAATGTACTTAATCGCAGCAAATCTAAAACCTGAAACCAATTTTGGAGATTTAATGGCAAGGGTATCATCTGAATTATTAATGAGTAGAAGTGATATAATCCCAGATTCAAGGAAATTTATTATAAACTTTATGAATCATGCTCAGGCTATTTTTAGTAAAACCGCAGCAAAAATCATGTATAAGATTCTAAATGATTTTTATTAATTAATATTTTTATATTTATCCATAATATTATTAAGTAGACTTAATAACATTTTTTTACCATCATCTGTTATCATTAAATTATCTATTAAATAATAAACATTGTCCAACAATATTTCAATTTCTTTTATACACATATTCAAAGCTCCACTTGCCATTATCATGCTCTTAATAGAACAGAAATTATCATCAGTAAGGGGTCTTTGGTGGAATAACCTTAGGAAATCCGTTCTCTCTTTATCATTAAGTTTATTAATGGTATATTTTATTAATAAAGTCTTTTTCCCTTCTAGTATATCAGACATCACAGGTTTTCCAATATCTTCTACAGAACTGAATAGTCCAATTATATCATCTTGTATCTGGAATGCTATCCCCAAATCTATGGCTATTTGCTGGATATTTTTTAATTCATCGCTATCATTAACTCCGGCATAAATCATACCCAGTGTTAAAGGACATTCAAAAGTATACTTAGCTGTTTTTAAGGTATAAACATTCCTTATATATGATACTTTTGTTTCATCTATAGATTGATAAGAGTTTATCATATCCATACATTGACCGGTTATTGTATCCAGAACATAACCATTAAATCGTTTATAAAAGATGTTACAAATATCCATACTTTTAAAATATATGCTATTGATTGCTCTATATGTTAAAGCGTATAGATAATCCCCAGCAATAATAGAAAACATCTTTCCAGTATAATACTTATGATTAGTATCATATAATGAACCAACACTATGGCTTTTTATCATTTTGTTTAATAATATATGAAGGCTAGGTTCATCCCTCCTCATATCAGAATCATCAATTATATCATCATGACATAAAAAGAAAGCCTGTAACAATTCTAAAAAGATTGAATCTCTAATAATACTGTTATCAAATTTGTCTATAGGATTATTATCTTTATATAAGGTCGCAGCAATAATGAATAATAATGGTCTAAGACGTTTTCCAGGTCTTAATGAATAATCATGAGTTAAATCTATAAATGAGTTTAAGATGGAATTATCTATAATAGGATGTTGATATGTATTTTCTAAG
>CAYUUC010000344.1:0-3747 GCA_964447635.1 uncultured Spirochaetia bacterium | reverse complement strand
TCTATCATTTCTTATCAGTTTAGACTTACGTCGATTGATTAACCTTTGTAGGTTCTTTAATCCTTCCTGAGCAAGTATCATCTGGAAAGGCAAAGCAGGTAGATATAATCGGTAGAACATCATATCTCGTCCTACCCTAAATATGTATATTAAGAATGAGACCATTATCAGCAGGTAAAAGGCTCTAAGCTCTTTGTTCTCATTATGTGAGAATATAGAAAACGCCGATAGCAAAATGAAAACGATATTCAAATTGAATACAATCAGTTCTAAGAGAAGACGAACAGACCTGCCCTCCAGGTAAAATCCGTCTTCACTAAATCCAATACGAAATATGTCCGAAAAATTAGATGCACCTTTTATGTAATAGGTGTTGGGGAAGAGTTTACCGAAATACACCAGACGAAATATATGGTAAGGGACAAGTAAACCAAGTATAACCCCCACCCATATAAAGTCAGACTGGCTAATCCGACGGTCTTTGATTATCCAGTATAATCTCAACCCACCAGCGTAAATCGTGATTAGATGGGCTTCCGGACGGGTTAAACATGCAAGGACGAAGAATAGACCGGATAAAACTATATGGGAGGTCCTTCCATTTCCTTTTCTATGCTTGATCATGAAATACACACCACCTGTTATGAACATAACTAGAATAGCATTCTCCATACCGGACATCGTCCATAAAGCCAGCGTTGAACTAGTGGCAAAGCATATTGGTGCTGTGAGGTTTCGATGGTCGTATCTGTCATCAGATGTTGAAAGAGACAAGTTGTAAGTAAAGAACAAGGCGAATGAGCCTGCGATGACACTTATAATGCGTGATATGACTAGCGGGTCTAAACCCAACTTGATTGGAATGACCATAAGTATAACCCATAGAAAGTTTGTATAACCTTCCAGAACTTCGCCTTCGTTAAAGACTAATCCTTCCCCCTGCGATAGATTATAAGCATACCGATAAGTAATGTAAGCATCATCCTTAACAAAGCCAGTGTAACAAAAGGATGAAATTATGTATATAACGAAAGGTAATATAAATAATAGAGTGATGGTTTTCCTTCGATTATCGATGTTATTAGTGTTCAAACTTACCAATATATTCTCCAGAATGCATTTTTTTAATATTCATTTTAGATTAAAATAAAAAACAAGTAAGAATTTACAAAATTATCGATGTTAGAAAGAGATGCTAAACTTAGTCCCATCAGTTTGACTAAGTTCTATATTCCCTTCAAGCTGGTCTACGAGGAGTTTGACCAGGTCAAGTCCTAAGGTTTTGACATTATCGAAATCAAATTCTTCCGGAAAACCCAATCCATTATCTTTTATAATGAAACTCTTTACCCCATTTTCATCCTGAAAGAATTGAATATTGATAACCGTTATATCTTGCGGTTTTAAGGCATATTTGATGATATTAGTGACCAGTTCGCTAATAATCTGGGCGCATGGTATAGTTTCATCCAATCCGAGATAAACATCGTTTATATCAATATCCAATCTTATTCTACTTTTATCGATGTTATATGCTCTAAAGATATGTTTGATAAGATTATTAATATAAGTCTTAATATTTATCTCTATAAATTGGTTGCTTTCTTCTAAAAGCATATTATAAATGAGGTAAACAGACCTAATCCTATTCTCAAAGTCCATCAATATCTGGTATGTTTGAGAATCATAATTGTATTTATTCATCTGAAGCCTTAACATACTGATAATAACCTGGAGGTTATTCTTCACCCTGTGATGTATCTCTTTTATAAGTAAGTCTTTTTCCTGTTTGGCTTCGTTTATGGTTATTAGGTCTATATAGTTTCTAAGAGCCGATTTAATAGAAGTGTATAGTTTTATGGAAGTAAGTTCATTCTTTTCTTTATAATCGTTAATGATATATCTATCGAAAACTTCTTTTTCCGGCGCTTCTCCTGGATGACCAGTCCTTATGATAATCCGAACCATATGGTTCTTTAACACATTTCGAACATGGTCCACCAGTTCTAATCCTGCGGTATTACTCTCCATAACGATATCTAGGAGAATTATCGCTATATCCGGGTTTTCTTGAAAGGCTTCTTTCGCTTGCTGGGAAGAGTAAGCGTTTATGAACTCCAGATATCCTTCATCAAAAGTGAAATCTTTAAGAACTAAACTGGTTAATCGATGAACTTCTTTATCATCGTCTACGATTAATATTTTCCATACAGGCTTATCCGGTTTTATGTGGTCACCAATTTTTTTCTTGTGGGATAACTTCAGCCTATTTTTATTATTCATTTATCAGTATGCTCCTTAATGCTCTAAAGGTATCCTTATTTGAAAAGTTATACCTTTATTATATCCCCCGTTGCAAGTGATTTTCCCTTTTAGCTTTTGAACCACAATGTTATATATGATATTTAAACCTAGACCGGTACCGCCCATATTTCTTTTGGTAGTATAGAATGGCTCAAATATCTTATTAATTTTATTCTTAGTAATACCGACACCATTATCCTTATACATTAAAATTAATTCTGTTTCCTTTTTTTTCAAAGTAATGTTTATTTTTCCATTCTCTATCCCCTCAAAACCATGAATAAGAGAATTATTGACCAGGTTTGTTATAATCTGGAAAAAAGCGTCTGGATAACTATTTATTAAGATATCATCTTTACCCTCTACAGTAATTTCATGGTTGGTATTTTTAATTTTTGAGGTCATGCTGAGTATAATATGTTCGATATATTTTTTAATATTAAATTTCCTCTTGCTTTGTATAGATTGGTCAACAGATATCTGCTTAAAGCTATTGACCAGCTTTGCTACACGGTTAAGATTAGTCTTGGTTACATCTGATAATTCTAATGTAAAGTCAAAGAAGTTGATAAGGTCTTCATGTGTCATATCATCATTCTGGTATAGTTTCTTATTCTTTTGTAAATTAGAATAGATATGAGAAGAACTCATTACAGCAATACCCAACGGAGTATTAATCTCATGAGCCACTCCAGCTACGAGATTTCCTAGGGAAGACATTTTCTCTGCTTCTATTAATTGAGCTTGAGTATCTCTTAAGTTTTTTACTGCCTGTTCTAGTTCATGGTTTGAGCTTCTAAGCTCCTCATTAATAGCTTCATATTCTTCGTTAAGGGTGGTCAATTCTTCGTTTGTGGTTTCCAGTTCATGTGTTCTTTCTGCTATCTTCCTTTCCAGTTCCGTGTTAATCTTTTCTATCCTTTGCTTATATAGCTTGTTATCGGTAATATCTGCAATATAACCTTCCAAATAGGGTTTATTATCATATGCTGTTTTCTTACCTCTCTCCCAAACCCATTTTAATTCATTATTTTTGGTTATTATACGGTATTCTATCTCATAGTTATCATTATTGAATATAGCATCTTTAATACATAAATTCACATATTCTCTATCATCTTCATGAATAATATCATTAAAAGTGATTTTACTATCATAAAAGTCTTCATCTTTGTATCCAGTAAGTTTATAACAGCCTTTGCTAATGAATATCATCGTATATGACTTATCATCCAAACAACGATAGAAGATACCTCTTATATTATCAATCAGAGAGGACAGCTGTTTTTTACTATTGATGATATCCTGTTTCAACTTTTTCCTCCGGGTTATATCCCTGACTATAGTTAGTACATGCTTCTTACCTGATAGATTAAATGTGTTTAAACTTACTTCAGCATCAAATACTTCTCCATTTAATTTTTTTGCTTTCCATTCAAAAAC
>CAYUUC010000343.1:0-3748 GCA_964447635.1 uncultured Spirochaetia bacterium | reverse complement strand
CTTATCTGTTATGTTCTGGAAGGTGGATATGATGAGGTTTTCTTCTTCCACAGGGATTTTCTTGGTCAGGACATACCTATGTTCACCGTCTTGGGTTGTAATCTTGATATTCTTCCAATCACCATTGGATATGAAGCCATCAGCGATGTAATTCAAGGTACGGTTAATGTTATCACCGTTTTTATTCCCTTTTTCACGATTCACCACGGCCTTGAAGATATCCGTCGGTATCTTTTTAATCTCATTCTCGCTCCAGCCGTGTATGTTAATGAACTCCTTATTCAGATACTTAATCTCTTTGCTATCCATACAGTTGACGGCTAGTCCAATGGGTAGGCTATCGAGAATGGTTTGTATAAAGTTGTTTCGGTTGATTAGGTCTTCTTCGGTTTTCTTCCTCTCATCGATTTGGGCTTTCAGCTTCTCGTTAATCTTCTTCAACGCATTAGTCCGTATCTCAACCATCCTCTCCAGCTGGCTTCTGTAGTGTTTAAGCTCTTCTTCCTGTTTCTTACGGGTTGATATATCCCTTGCTATGATTTGAACATGGTTGGGTTGTCCTTCAGGATTGTATACCAGTGCGACATTCATCTCGGTGTATATCTTGTCACCATCTTTGGTAAGGAATGTCCTCTCGTAAATCTCATGTGATGAACCATCCATAAGCTTTTCTATCTTGTGTTTGCAATCGGAGAGTTCTTCCGGGATAACCAGCTTTTCCATTTTCATATCAATCAGTTCTTCTTTATTGTAACCAAACATAGAGCATGCCTTATGGTTAGCTTCTATGATTGTACCATCCGGTTTTATAAGGATTATGCCGTCGTTGTTCCTTTCAAACAAAGCACGGTACTTGTTTTCCTTTTCTTTAAGCTGAGCCTCGGTGGTTTTATTATCCGTGACATCCCTTCCTACCGACTGATACTCGACGAGATTGCCCTTTATATCGAATATAGCCTTATTGTTCCATTCCAGCCATCTCATACTATCATCAATCATAATCTGATGTTCTATCTTAGCGGTGGGGTGTTCTCTGGTTAAGGATTTGAGATGGTTCATCAGAATCATCCTTTCTTTTTCGGGTACATGCTGGAAGAGTTTCCTGCCCACCAGTTCGCTTTTCTCTTTACCAAAGAAATCCCGGTAAGTCTTGTTTACGAAGGTGATTGTTCCATCGGGACGAAACCGGCAAATAATCTCTGTCTGGCTTTCCACAACCATCCTATACCTCTGCTGGGATTGTAGAAGCTCTTCTTCGTAATACTTCTTCTTGGTAAGGTTTTTCGCCTGGATAATCTGGAGCGGTTCAATGAAGCAATCATCATCAAAATTATGCAGAGAAAGTTTTACATGGATGTTATTATCATTCATGATTTTGATTTCTATCTCTTTGGAAATAATATCGATAATATATCCATTGCTGTCTTTTTTTATGATAGATTTTCGCATGTCTGGATTAGGTATGATTTTTTCGAGGAATTTGTGTATATTATTATCCAAGTCAAGGCTTTTATATCCGATAAGCCTTTCCATAGCTTCATTAAACTCTATTATGTTGCCGGTCTTATTAATTATGATGGTTGGCATAATGCTTTTTGCTATGATTTTTAGGGCTTTACAGTCCCTCTTTTTATTATCTTCTGTTTCCATAACGTGACTTTCATTTATCCTATCTCTAATTTTACAAATTTATCCCCTATTAAAAAAATCACCCTTAAACACACTTAACATCGTTTGAACATGTTTATAACATTAACCGGGTTTGCTTAATGTGAATAAAACCCATTATATAAATGATAATAAATAGTGATGTCCAATATCAAGTCAAAAATCTATCATTAGTAAAACTATTTACCACATCGAATATAACACCACAATACAATCCCTCACCAACAACCACAAGAGAAGAATCACACCCCATCTCCCAACTTAATAAGGGGTATATAGACCAAGTCTCGGGTAAATCTCTCGCTGCTACCCGCTCTTTCCCCCACTGCCCCACTTAGCAAGGGGGGTTCGTGGGGATTCTCTCTCTTTCCCTTACTGCCCCCCTTAATAAGGGGGGTCCGGGGGGATTCTCTCTCTTTTACCTGTTCTATTCACCTGTGAGGGGTGCGTCTTCAATATAGAATAGGATATGATGGGGTCTACAAGTAGGAAAAAGTCCTCGCCTAAATTAGAAACGGAGCCGGATGACAATGTCCCCCGAACCCCCATCAGGCTTATGCCTCTAACCAAACAAAGCCTCACCACCAACACACCGCAAAGCCCATGAAAACTAAGATCTACGCTCCGTTCCTCTACGCTCCGTCTAAGTTTTCAGGTCTTCGCTATCAGCACTACAAACAAAAACCACCCGCTCTTTTACCTTTCCCTTCCCCTATTGAGGGGAAGGATAGGATGGGGTCCCCCTCCTGCAGGCTGAACTGGTTAAGGGCGACGAGCAACCCGGAAACCTATGCGGCCGTACTCGCCGTTCGGGCCGCCGCAGCTACGAACACCGACCTGCAAGCTCTCGGCGTTGAAGCTCCAACAGCCGCCCCGTGCAACACGGCCAGAGC
Source organism: uncultured Spirochaetia bacterium (assembly GCA_964447635.1). GTDB lineage: Bacteria > Spirochaetota > UBA6919 > CAYUUC01 > CAYUUC01 > CAYUUC01. The sequence goes on along the minus strand of CAYUUC010000343.1, from coordinate 1,187 downwards.
CGGAGGCAGGACCAGTGTAGTCCTTATGTGCAACCGTAGGATAATCGTATAACCAATCCCAGCACCATTCCCAAACACTCCCTGACATGTCGTGCAGTCCGAGTGCATTGGCTTCCTTTGTCCCGACGGGATGAGTCTTATCTCCCGAGTTACCATCATACCAGGCAACGCGACCGGTAGCACTGCTGTTCTTATAATCAGCACTCGCCCCACTGGCGTAGTTAAATGGAGTAGAACCTTTGTTACTTGCTGCAAACTGCCATTCACCTTCGGTGGGCAGTCTATATCCATTAGCGTTCCAGTCAGGTTCAGCATAGTCACATCCATCACCATTGCTATCTCGTGAGTCCTTTAATATATTACCCCAGTTATCATAGTAAACTGTTTCTAAACCGGACATTTCACTATAAGCATTACACCAGACTATAGCGTCGCGCCAGTTTATCACGGTTACAGGCTCATATCTAGCAGGGGTTGGATTAGCTCCGTTTTTTCCGTCATGACCTTCCCTACCGGCGTTAGCAAACTTATAATCATTATTAATAGCCCATTGCCTAACTTCATACCATAGTTCATAGGTTACCTCATACTTAGCAATGTGGAAAGATGATATTTTGTGTTCAAAACTATATTTTTTATCTTTTCTAATACTATCTTGAACAAATGTGCCACCGTCTATAGAGACCATTCCCCGGTATTCCACATCCTGAAGCTCAGAAGGATTAGATGGAAGAACAGTATTTCCTTCACCAAATGTCTTGTTAATAAAGTTTTTCTTGGACACATCCTGTTCACTTCCGGTGTTATCCTGATTAGCAATAGGTTTAGCCGTTGATGTGCTGTTGTTTTCATCGTCTTGGATTTTATTAAACAAGGGATTATCTTTATCATTGTCTCCCTGTGAACCACCGCAAGAAAGTAATGCGATGGTTATAAAAATAATAATAGCAATAAGTATTATTTTGTTTCTATTCATAGTATTCACCTCAAATTATTTATTATGAAAAAAAGATACTATTATAAAATGTAAATGTCAACTAATTTTTAGAGAAATAATTTTCTCATGTAAAATCTTCGATTATATTAATTTACTTGTTAATTAAATATGGTCTTACCAGTCATTGAGCAATCACACCCGCTCTTTTACCTTTCCCTTCCCCTATTGAGGGGAAGGATAGGATGGGGTC
>CAYUUC010000342.1:1604-3751 GCA_964447635.1 uncultured Spirochaetia bacterium | reverse complement strand
TCTTTTCCAGAAAAGAAGAACACATTAGCAATTTTCATACCGCTCACTACTGATCTTACAATATATAAATACACGTTTTTGGATTTTTTTATTCGGAAAATAAACCGATTTACTTTAAAAGAGGAGCTATTACCATTATGGGAATTTCTATTTTATCTATTGAGAAATTATATAAAGTTCTTTGGTTATAAAATTTACTGCGTAATTATTTATTAAAAATGCTTTTAAATTTATGGAATAATGATTAAATTTAATATAGATAATGTTATTACATTTTAGAACCCTCATCTATCTTAGTCTCCTGTGGAGACGCATCCCTTACTAAGGGAGAAGAATTCATAAAAGTTTGGGTAAAATATACCCAAAATTTTACGATTTCCTCTAATTAATAAAAATAGAAGGGGATTCATATGCGTAAATTATGGATAGTTATGAGGTCAGCTATATAGTTCAATAAAAGATTAATAATTACATGATTGGGTATGGGTATAGAAAGCGATGGAATTTGAATTAAACAACCTTAAGGAGTCTAATGAATTTCTTAATCTGGTATTAGAAAATATAACCTCTGGGGTTTTGCTTATCGATAAGGATGTAAGGATTTACAATATCAATAATACCGTAAAAATATTATTGGGTAAATCGAAAGAAAAAATCATCGGTAAGCTGTGCGGAAATGCGTTAGGTTGTATTCATACGGTGAGGGAGTATAAGAAGTGCGGTCATACTACTAAATGCAGTGAATGCCCCTTGAGATTAACAATAAGTAATACTTTCGGTAAGAAGCACCAGGTAAACAAGAAAAAGTTAAGACGAAGATTTAAAATTAAAGGGAAAATCGTCAATAAAGTTTACCAATATAGCACCAGGTATATAACATATAACGGTGAGGATATGGTTCTAATCATTCTGGATGATATTACCAAAGAAGCCTTAAGGGAGAGAAAGCTAAAAAAGCTCAATAAATTGAAGAATAAATTCCTGGGAATCGCTGCTCATGACATAAAAAATCCTGTCTCAGTTATCATAACCATATGTAAATTGGCAAAGAAGATGAACAAATCGCTGACTATATCAGATATGAATGGTCTAGAGGAGATATACAATTCGGCAAAGTTTATAGATAATATGATTAGTAACCTTCTTGATATAACCGCCATCGAATCCGGCAGAATTAGCCTTGATGTAAGTAAGACCAATTACACCCAACTATTGAATAGGAATGTTAGTATAAACAGGATGGTTGGTAGTGAGAAAGGTATAGACATCATCCTGGAAAACCATTTAGGCAATATCTATATAAATATAGACCGCAACAAGATTGAACAGGTGCTGAATAACCTCATATATAACGCTATCAAGTTTTCATATTCCAATTCGGAAATTAAGGTTGTTATATCTAAAATGGGAAACTATATCAAGACTGAAGTCATAGACTATGGCTTAGGCATAAAAGAAGAAGACCAGGATAAACTTTTCCAACCATTCAATAAAACCAGCACAAAGCCTACCAATAACGAGAGGGGGTCTGGTCTCGGATTGTCTATAGTTAAGAAGATAATCGATATACATGGGGGAAAGATAGAACTAAAGAGCACACCGGGGGAAGGCTCCAACTTCACCTATTATCTGCCCATAGAAGATAAAGCTTTTCAGAAAAAGCAAATGCATTAAAAAGGGAGTCCTGAATTTTAATGTTGTATTGAATGATTTATATAACCATCACTCATCGAGATAAGTTAATTTGACAAGGTCTATGGTATGTTTTATTTTTTATATAATAGCTAATAATCTATTTAAATAAGGTTCAATCAACCAGTAAAAACAAGGTGTAATCATGAAAAGGCTATCAATCATATTCATAATGCTTTTCCTGGCTACGACTTTACTATACTGTGAAGCTTCCCAAGAGAAAAACGCAACCGTTAACTTTACCGATTCTAACTTAGAAAGAGTCATTCGGGAAACCATAGATAAACCGGAAGGTGAGATTTATAAAACTGACCTATCAAAGATTACCGAGCTTTCCGCAGATGGTGAAGGCATCACCGATTTAAGCGGTATCGAATACTGCATTAATCTCGTTGAACTTCATCTTGGCGAGTCTTACTCCTGTAACAACATCACCGATATAAGCCCTTTATCCA
>CAYUUC010000342.1:0-1504 GCA_964447635.1 uncultured Spirochaetia bacterium | reverse complement strand
CCTGTAACAACATCACCGATATAAGCCCTTTATCCAATCTAACCAACCTAAAAGACCTTAGCCTTCGCGATAATGATATTACTGATGTTAGAGCTTTATCTTATTTAACCGAAATAGAGAACCTCAACATTAGCAATAATAGCATAACCGAGATATGTAGGTTACAAAATGTATCTATCCTTGACCTTAGTCATAACCATATTGTAGATATATCTAATCTATCCAGTCTAAAGAAAGTCGAAATACTTAGACTTAAGGATAACCGCATAAAAGAGATAACCGGTTTATCTAATCTATACAGTATAGAAGGCTTATCGCTTGATGAAAACGATATATCCGACATAGGTCCTTTATACAAGCTGAGTAACTTAAATTGGCTTTCCCTTACTAAGAATGGAATGACCATTGACTTTAACACTCCCAACATTAATGGAAAAGTGGTTAGTTATCATATAGATAATGGATGTAGTATCGCTTTTGAAGAAGGAAACACCGTAATAGGAAGTCTTTAAACAGGATAAAGGCTTTTTACGAATAAATCAATACTCATCGATGATTAGAGTTTCTTTTACATTCTCGTCTCTTGAGTTTTTAGGCAGGTCTATCTTGGCGTAGAGGTTGGATATAACATTGGTATCGATATGCTCATCTTTCTTCTTTGACCTTTCAATGCACTTTTTAACCGGTGTATTGATAAATATGATACCGACAGAGTTCCCTTTCTGACGGGCTTTATCTATGTAGGGCTTACGGGATTCCTTGGTTATGCTGGTATTATCGATGATTACTTTCTTTTTTTGATAAAGGAAGTAATCTAGTATTTCGATTTCTACATGTTTAACCAGATATTCTTGTTTTTCGTTGAACATATTCTCATGCCATGTTTCATTGAAATTGGTCATTTCATATAGGAAGCGGCGGATTTCACCCCGGTTTATCCGCTTCCTGTCTGTATCTTTGAAGTTATCTTCCGCAAACTGTGATTTACCAGCTCCCGGAAGACCACAAATTATTATTACATCCAGTCTGTTAAACTTGTCAAGGTTCATAAATCCTCCATTTCTTCAACTCTTATTATTAATAATACTAAATATGGTTAATAAAATACATCACTTTTTTACAAATATACTATACATACTGCTTCCATTTTATACAATAAGCCTGCTAACTATCTAGAATTCTCCCTACTAAAAAAGAATAACACCAATAAGTAATATAAAGATTTTCTGTATATTAAAAATGTGCGAATTATATAAATAACACTGTAGATAAATACGCATAAAAGGTGGTTTTATTAATGAATTATACCAATAAAGATTATAAAAAAACAAAATATGATTATGTAAAACATAACTTAAACAAACTTAACAAAACACTTACATTAACCGGTGGGATTATCATTATAACTATTATAGTAGCGGTTATACTAACCATAAGCGGTATAAGCAAAATAGACGACCTTTTCTCTTTACCAGAGCAGGAAGAACAAACAGAACATGTTATA
>CAYUUC010000341.1:0-3792 GCA_964447635.1 uncultured Spirochaetia bacterium | reverse complement strand
GAATACGGTTTGTTCGGAAGCAAGTACTATGTCGATAATCCACTCTTCCCGATAGAAGACACCGTGTTCATGCTTAACTTTGATATGGTTGGCAGGCTTAAGGATACTCTTTATGCGAGGAACACCAATTCAGACGATATCTTCAGCATAATGAACACCATCGGGAAGGATTACTCATTTGAATTGGAGTTCCCGGAAGACAGTTCAGGCGGGTCTGACCATCTATACTTTGCTATGAATGATATACCAGTATCATTCCTCCATACAGGATTACATGACCAATATCACACTCCAGCAGATGATGTTGAATTGATTAACTTCGAAGGTCTCGAACAGATAACCAGATACGGATTTGAATTGTTGTGGGAAGTAGACAACATGGATGAAAGACCCATTGTAATCCAGGATAGTGAGTAGTAAATCTATACCAGCACCACAACTTACCTAAAGCAACCTCCATTTCAAGACCCTGTCCAATAAACCGAATAGGTCACATTTTTGACTTATAATTGATTAAAAGTTATATTATATCTAGATTTTATTCATGATCAACTTTTTGGAGTAAAACGATGGATACTAAAAGATACTCACTTTTTGTGATTATTATATTTTCAGTAGGTGCCTTGATATTCTTCCTAAGATGTATACCGGATTTTTTAGATGAAACACCACCAGAGGTTCTATATTCTATACCGGATAACGGAGAGGGAGATTATCCGCCGGCTCTTTCGATAGGGATTATGTTCAATGATAGAATGGATACATGGATAACCGAGGATGCATTCTCGATAACACCATACCTAGAGGGGGATTTTGAATGGTTCGAGGATGATAAACTGATGAAGTTCTATCCGTATGATTATCTGGAAGAAGATACCGACTATTCAGTAAAGATTGACACCACAGCCCAGGATAGTGCGGGGAATGCTATGCTGGAGAGTTACGAGATGAGTTTCTCTACCGCACAACCCATCTCTAATGTAAGCGGGGGATGCGATACTGCTGAGATTGGTTCATACTATGTTGCTGTGTTTAACAGAGACGATTATGGCTGGCCGGAAGAGACATGCGACTTCCGAAGTGCTGTTTATCCGTATAGTAGAGACGAAAGCGAAGACAGAACACCCGATCCAACCAGACAATATACCAATAGACTGCTCGATTTGAGGACTTCCACATATATCGGCAATCAGGAAACCGATACCAAAACAGATGACACCCGACAACCCTTCAGAAGCACCAACCCGGATGACTATGCCATCGGACAAACCTATTACATAGGTGGTGATGATTTCGTCCTTAAGTTCAAGCGGGAACACTGCTTCGTATGGATGAAGGAAGATGACGACCATGGCAATAACGGTGATGGTGGCGACCTGGAAGACTACGACGATGATGGTGATGGTGTATCACTGGAGAACTACGCCGATTACTTCAATGACCATTCCTGGGATGCCATCATAGACAACTTCACCGGTGATACCAATGGCTGGAGCTGGGGGAGTTATCCTCCGGAAGTAGTCCATATTCTATTCGAGGATATGGGTACCAGTCCGGCTGGCTATTACAATCCCTGGGATATACCGTTGAACGCTATACATATAAACACCATCCCTGCCCAGAACGGCACAGACAATAACTACGGCGAGCCGAACCCCGTTTTCACCAACGGCACACTAACCCATGAGTTCCAGCATCTCGCCCATGACCAGGTAGGTTCTCCCTTCTCTATATGGCTTAATGAGATGTGCTCATCCACAGCAGAGAGTGTATGGTCTGGTCAGACCGGGATATACATCAACTTCTTCAATGAACACAACGACCAGTTCCATGAGGTAAGTCTTGTAGAATGGAGTAGTCCGGACCATCGTCATAGATATGCGATAGCCGCCCTCTTCGGAACATGGCTCAGCTTCCAATCCAAGCAGGGGAGCGATAATGGGGTATTCTTCCGCACATTGTATCAGAATAAGGATTTCGATTCAGATGATATGGTTGTGGTAATTAAGACCGCCAAGGACGTGTGCATCTATAACGGAAGTGTTAACTATGGTGACTCGACGAGTGTAAACAATGCCTGGCGTGATATATATGCTGACTTTGTTGCCGCTTTGATGTTCAACGAGGATTATGGGAGCTGGGGTTTCAACGGAGCCTGGAATGACTCAGTGGTGAACGCCACCCATCCCTGGACAGGTCAACCGATACAGCCTGAGGTCTATTACTACACACCGGGTAAGGTAGACATAAACACCAGCGGTTTCGCTTTCTTTAAAGTTCATAAACGGATTATCGAGACTGATAATATCATAGTTTATGACCCTTATGAAGTAAGAGAATAATCAGATTATCCTATTTTTCTATATCCTTTATTTAGACCAACCCTGAAGTATAACCCAATATTTCAATTTTCCTTTAGTTGGCAAATGTATTATCTTTTAAATAAGGACGCTTTCCTAATTGATAATAACATAAAAAGAGCTGGCTTAATTAGACTAACTCAAAAGAGGAGTGCCCATATGCCATATTTAAATATATTTTTACCGAAGATTTCAAACAACCTGAATATAATAAAGGAGATTTGCGATAATCAAAGGAAGGAATTGGTGGTTGTCACCAAAAGCGTCCAATCTAACCAAAAAATCGTAGATTTCCTTCATAATAGAGACATCAAGATTATAGCAGATGTATATAAGGACAATCTGGAGAAGGTTGACAGCGTATTAAAGAAAATGCTTTTCATCATTCCCGTCTCCAGCATAAATATGTCTCTTGAAAAGTATGAATATGTTTTTGCCAGCGAATTAGAATTAATTAAGCGTATCTCTGAACTACCCACAGCTGAACCTCAAAAAGTATTAATACCTTTAGAGATAGGTGATTTAAGAGAAGGCATCATGCCTTCCAAGATCATATCCTTTGTGAAGAAGGTACTTAAGCATAAAGGCGTAAAGATAGCAGGTCTTACAGTCAATTTCGGATGTATGCGAGGTCTTCTCCCTGATGAACAAAAGATAGACAAACTGCTTAATATTTATAATAAAATCCAGGAGGAACTTGACATTAAACTGGATATCCTATCGGTTGGCGGTTCTGTCATATACTATATGCTAAGGGATGGGAAACTCCCCCCTGAAGTCAACCAGGTGAGGATAGGCGAAGCTATCTTCTTTGGTAGGGAACCCGGTGAAGACATGAATATAGAAGGTATGTATCAGGATACTTTCGTCTTTTCAGCTGAGATTATGGAGATTAAGGATAAAGATACGGATATCGGTGGTAATTTCGGCTATAATGCTTTTGGGGAGAGGATAGAACCGGAGGGGCATGGTATTAGAAAGCGAGCTTTGCTTAACTTTGGCGAACTAATAACCACCATCGATGGTCTAACTCCGATTGATGAAGGGATAGAGCTTATCGGATGCACTCACGACCATAGCATCATTGATATCACTGAATCCAATCAGGATTGGCAGGTTGGTGATATGGTAGACTTTTATGCGAATTATAACGCAACATCACATCTCATGTTATCAGACAGGGTAGAGAAGCGTTACAAGGTTTTAGATAGTCGTAATGTCAGCCCCTTTTCATTAGACAAAGATGAAGAGACTGAGGAATCCTTTTCCAATAAGTGATAACACCCTAAACCATAGACAATTTCTTCTATATGCTATTAAGAATCAATATTGGACCAAGGATATATGATTTCTTGAATGATTCTTTGTTCTTATCGAGTAATACCAATTTCATTTAATTTATGGTAATAAATAAAATTAGGTTTATCTAAAA
>CAYUUC010000340.1:0-3793 GCA_964447635.1 uncultured Spirochaetia bacterium | reverse complement strand
ATTCTATTTAACAGGAGATTTCTGAAAATGAGTTCTTACAAAAGATTAATTATATTTATTGCAATATTTATTATATCTATGGTTTTATTTACTAATTGCTCTTCAATTCCAAAACATCTTTTACCCAAAGAAGATGATTCTGCTAAAGCCTTGTTAGAAAAAGCAAGGAATCTATATGAACTTGGACATAAAGATACATCGTTAGAAGTATACTCTACTTTATTAGAGAGATATCCAAATAAAGATGAATTTGTAGCATGGGCTCTTTACGAAAAAGGATTTATCTTATTTGAACAGGAAAAGTGGGAAGAATCGTTGATTTACTTTGATAAAGTGGTTAAAGAATATGAAGAAAAAAATCCCGCTGCTTATATTCTTGCCTATAAATTCTATCGAAGAATAAAATATGCCTACGAAACAGGAAATATGGAAGTATTGATTCATAATTCATCATACGCTATACCTGAAGAATATGATCCAAATAAGCCTGATAATGAAAACCAGCAAAATGATCCAAACAATAATAATATGGATGAAACAGATAATCAAGATAATACTAATACTGAAAATAATGATGAATCCCCAAACAATAATGACCCTAATAATAACGAAGATAACGATGACTCTGATGATAATGATGACTCTGATGATAACGATGACTCCGATAATGAAGAGCAATCACAAGATGATTCAAATAATAATACAGATTCAGACAATAATTCTTAAAAAGATATCTAATATTTAATCATTCATGTTTCTTTTTCTATTTATCTTATCAAAAATCTTTTTTTCAATGCCTCTTTCAGTTGGATAATAATATCTATGCCCATTTATTTCATCTGGTAGATGTTCTTGCTCTACTATAGCATTGTCATATTCATGAGCATATTTATATCCTTTACCATAATCCAAATCTTTCATCAATTTTGTTGGAGCATTTCTAATAACCATAGGTACAGGTAGATGACCGAATTTCTTAACATCCTCTCTTGCTTTTTTATAAGCCATATAAATAGAGTTAGATTTTGGAGCCATTGCGAGATAGACCCCTGCTTCAACCAAAGCGAGTGCACATTCCGGCATTCCAAGGAATTTGCATGTTTCCTTAGCTGCTATGGTTATCTTTAGAGCATTTGGATCAGCAAGGCCGATATCCTCAGTTGCAAAGCGAACCAGACGTCTGGCTATGTATAACGGGTCTTCACCTCCTTCTAACATCCTGGTAATCCAATATACCGTAGCATCCGGGTCACTATCTCTTAAACATTTATGCACAGCAGAGATTAGATTATAATGCTCTTCTCCCTTTTTATCATACCTTAGACTACTTTTTTGTACCACATCCAGAATCCATTTTCTATCAATTTCAATGATTCCTCCATCATTTTTGTTTTTGCTTAAGACAGCAAATTCTAATGTGTTTAAAGCATTTCTAGCATCATTATAGGAAAGTTCAATTATTGTATTTAATACTGAGTCATCAATCTTAATATTGTATTCTCCCAAACCATTTTTCTTATCAGATAGTGCTTTCTTAAGTAAATTCATTAGGTTTTCTTTGCTAAGGGGTTTTAAGACAAAAACCTTAGACCTTGATAATAACGGTGGTATTAGTTCGAAAGATGGATTTTCAGTTGTAGCACCTAATAGGACTATTGTTCCATCCTCAACAAATGGTAGGAAGGCATCCTGTTGGGCTTTATTAAAGCGGTGTATTTCATCTATAAATAATATTGTTTTCCTGGATTCTAATCTCTGTCTATCTTTTGCTTCTGCCATTACTCTTTTTATATCAGCTACACCTGAAGTTACTGCGTTAAAATGAATAAAATGGGATTTGGTTCTTTCTTTTATGATGTTGGCTAAAGTAGTTTTTCCACAACCTGGAGGTCCCCATAATATAATAGATATGAGATTATCATTTTCTATCGCTTTTCGCAGAGGTTTACCTTCACTTATGATATCATCCTGTCCCAGATATTGTATAATATCACCCGGTCTCATCCTATCAGCAAGAGGGGGCTTTGTTGTATTCGGAAATAGAGATAATTCTTCATGATTATTCTTTTTCATAAAATCACCTTACAATTAAAAAACTAGTTATGATTATTATCTATTTTAATCATAATTTACTGAATAATTATATAAAAAAACACCAAAAATGTCTTATATAAATAAACTACAAAGCTTTTACTTCCGAAAATTCATAATATGATAAAGAGTAGAATAATAATTTTCCTTATAATTATCATTATATCCATATTCTATCTAAGTTCTACATCTATAGCTCAAGAGAAGAATACTTATACTCGTTATTTTCAGAGTTATATTAATGGTCAATTTACAAATGTAATATATGGAGAGGAGTTAAAAAATTATCTAAACTATTATAAAGTTGTTTACTCGGAAGAAGGGGAAATTCTTTATGCAGAAAAATTCTCTTCAGGAAGTATGATAGAGAGATTATATCTTTATGAGGATGGTTCATTAAAGATTAAAGAGACTTATTCTACACCTCAATATTCTGAAGAGATTTTAGGCGAGTTGGTTTACAAAACAGATAATTCTCCTAATAATATATATTATTATAATCGTAATGGTGAGTTAATCGGTTCCCAAGAGATGGAAGAATATTTATATGCTCGGAGTCTTTATGAACAAGGTATAAGGGAATACTATTCGGAATTTCATTTGGATTATCTATTGATTATGCCGGAATATGTTTTCGGAGAGAAACTGATAAAAGGAATAGCAAAAAGAATAGAAGGATGTGAGGTAATCTATACTACTGATAAAAAGATCAATAGAATAGAAGTATATAGAATAGAAAAGGAAATACGACGTAATCCTACATTTATATATGATTTCTTATATAACACTAAAGGTAATCTGAAAAAGATTAGAGTATATAGTTATAAAAGTGGAAAAGTTTATTTTAATTTTGAATATGAATATCTATATGATGATTTCGGAAAAGTAATCTCCAGGCATAAATTATTATATTATAGCAATCTTCGTTTTATTGAAGAGGTGGTTAGATATAGATATAAAGGTTCATATATAATAAATATATCCGAATATGAAAATTTTACTATACCATTTGAAAAAGAACATTTAAGCGATGATGATTTTAGGGTATCTTATGATTCAAACTATGATTATTATGAAAATGGAATGATTAAATCAATCGAATACAAAATGTTCCTTTATCGTTCCAGGAAAAAAAATATAGCTTATGATAGTTTCGATAAAACATTAGAATATGAATATACAAAAGATGGAGAGTTAGAAATATTAACCGAGTACTTGGATAATGCTTTAAATAGAGTGATCCATAATTATTATGATGAATATGGAAATATAATTCGTAAAGAAAAGATATTCCATAAAAACATAAGATTAAATGAGAACATAACCTATCAATATTATCAAGATGGTATAGGACCATTAAGACTTAAGATAAGGGATTCATATACCAAAAGACAAATCATCCTGGAATATTACCTATCAGAGGGTAGGATAGACATGATGGAGGTATATAATAGTGATGATGTTCTATCCGGGGTTTTCATCTTTAATTATGCTGGTGATATTATAGAAGAAGTAAAATATGGTGGTAAAAACAAATATTTTGATTTTTATGAATACTATCAAAACTATGAGTATTATGAATTATATGAAAGTTATAAAGATGTAAGAAAAGTAGAATATGAATATTATGATAATGGGACTGTTTTTAAAGCTAAGATATATAAAAATGATGTTATATTAAAGGTTTTATATTTTAGTGAAG
>CAYUUC010000339.1:0-3806 GCA_964447635.1 uncultured Spirochaetia bacterium | reverse complement strand
TTTTTTTTCTTTAATATCTTGTGGTTGCTTTTACCAAATATCCCATCAATAGAGTTTCTAAAGAAATATATGTTTACTAGTAAAAGAGAGGGATTTATTATACTTATTACATATGTATATATACTATGAAAACCGGATATAATAATTAGTGTGATATTTACCAATATGAAAAAAATACAGCATAACTTACTTATTTTACTATATATTTTAACTGATCTCCTATCAAATCTCATAATTATGAAACCAGCCTAAAAATCTTTCCCGTTTAATGGTGGATTATATGTTTTCAATAGTGTTGATTCTATCATTGGTATTAAGGAATATAAATCATCAGGTATCTCTATGGTTCTTAGATATTCCGTATCTTTTTCACCAATCCATTTTTTGTCGATGAGATGGATTAATCTTTCTTTTATAGGTTCGAAGAAAGCCATCCCTATATATCTTATTTCATTCTTCTTGTTAAAAAAGATATATATACCGTGTTTATCACCATTAGGATAATCTGTAGACCTAATCTCTTTATCTTTAAAGTGATAAGGACCAGAAAAACTTTTTATAAATTTCTCCTCTGATATTATTTTTTCTATCTGTTCATATCTAATCTTTAATACTTCTATAGGGTCTTCTATCTCTTTCATTTATCACCCTCCATACTGCTTTATTCATTTATATTCTTTTATAGGTTTATGAAACCAACATCTATTGTATATATTATGATATTTATTATAATTTTAATGTAAAATCTTGTTTAAAGATAATAAAATAACACATGCAAGACATATAAAACCTATTAAAATGTGTTTATAAGGAAATTAAGATGTCAAACGAGATGAAGGTCAATGCATCAAAAAAAGCTATCGAATATGTAGAAAATGATACAACTTTAGCATTGGGTAGCGGAACTACTACATATGAGTTCATTAAAATCTTAGCAAAAAGGATAAAGGAAGGATTAAGCGTCAAATGTGTATCTACATCTTATGATACAAGCTTGTTCGCACGAGCCTTAGATATAAAGACAATACCTTTTGAAGATGTTGACAATATTGACCTAGCTATCGATGGTGCGGATGTTGCTACTCCAATAGGTCTCTTGAAAGGTGGTGGTGGAGCATGTACCATTGAGAAATTAGTCGATTACTATGCTGATAGATTCATTGTGGTTGTGGATGAGTCCAAAGTTAAGCAGAATCTTAGCGGGATTGTCACTATTGAAGTCTTACCAATGGCTTTTAAAGCGGTAATGAAGAATTTTGAACATGCTAAACTTAGAATGGCTTCTCGAAAACTAGGACCTGTTATAACCGATGGGGGAAACTTCCTTATTGATGTTGATATGAACAATATTGTGAACCCACCGGAAAAAGAATCATTTATTAATAACATCCCCGGTGTTATAGAAAATGGTATATTTACTAAATTTGATTTAATTATAGTAGGGAAAGAAAATACAACAGAAATAATTAACCATGAATAAATAATATTTTTTCCTACATAAAGAGGTACAGATGAAAAAGCTAATCTTTTTTGTTATATTTTTTACAATTATTTTTATCTATCCGGTTACAGCTGGAGCACAAGCACATTTTTTCGGTCTTGGTGTAAATTTAGATTTTTCGATAGAAGAAGGTAGAGAAGGAGTAGTCTTAGCAGGGGATATTAGATATCAATTTTTATTCATGCCTATAAATAAATTCAGCGCAATTGGTCTCATCCCGAATATCTCAATCGGTAGTAAAATGACAAATAATAGTGAAGGATTTTATATTCATGGAGGGATTTTTATTAATCTATTTTTCCCTCTTGTCAATATAAATGCTGGTGGACAATTTTATTTCGTGACTATAAATGGAAATCAGTCGATTGGTTTTAAAATTCCAATTGAATTGGAACTTTTCTTATTACCTTTCTTTGAAGATATGAATTCACCTCTAACTTATTCAGTAAGTATAAGTATAAGACCTGATATACCTATTATTGGTGAAGGATTAGGATTAACAATCGTTCTGGGATATAGAGTCTATATATTGACTTTTCTTACATAATAATAACCATTTAAAAGAAAGACTTATCTCCTTCAAATCCTCATTATTGTTCTTATTATTTCCAGCAATAGCCATATCATGATGCTATTCATCACCAGTATCACTGGTAAAGACTTTATGAACGATGTCTTGCCTGGGGAATTCACTTTCTATATTGGATGTATACATTAACCGGTATAAGATGCTATCCGGTGTGTTTGGTATTTCATAGCCGACATAGTATCTAAAGTCATAATCCCCTTTATCCAATCTGTTTACCTCAACCACACCATAATTCAATACATGGACTATCTTCAAAACTTGCGAGTAATAATCCTTTGATATCTCATTATCACCAATGATTTGCTTGAATATAGCATAAGATGCTTGTGTGGAAGGGTCTTCATTAGCGATACCAGATGATGAAAATTCGTATATGATATCATCATCGGGATTTTCGGTTCTGCTATCCTTATTAATTATTCTGGAAAGTAGAGATACATGAATATCTCCACCGATTGGATAAGCTGGATTTCCGCTCTTTTCCTGATATTGGAAAAGCCTATCTATCATGCGTATCATCTCAGGACGGTTCTTCCAGAAGAACCATCGGTCTTTCATATCATCTGATAAGTCTCCTTTTATGTTGGATAGCCAATTCGTAATCCAATTTGGCACGGCGACTAGAGGTACACTTAGCCCTAGGAAAATAGCTTTCTTGGTTAAGGTTTCTTCATCGTTAATCCAATTATCAAAATCAATCCACTGTTTTTCTCCCATAAGCGGGAAATCATCTACAGATTTGTTGATATCCCGATGACCTCGCAAATCAGGTACAAAAAAGGCTGTATCTCCAAAGTTAAAACTAAAATGCCAGCTTTCACCATCATTATTATATGGTTGGGGATTGAATACATTCTGGAGCTCTTCATAGACTTTTATATGCTGTTCTTTCATATATATGACCTTAGGGTCTTTAGAGTCTTCTTTATTAGAACCCCAGCCATCTTTAAACTCATGGTCATCCCAAATCATGAATGAAGGAGTAGAAGCCATAACCTTCTTCATTGATGGATGGTTCCAGAATCTGATGTAATTATTACGATAAGCATCTCTGACCATCTTTTGGTGTTGTTTTCTATATTGTTTATCGGATTGAATACGTTGGAATTCTTCATCATCCGGTAATGTGTCCTCATAAGGTGCATCGTTATATGCCTGGTCTCCTATCAATAAAAGGAAATCGAAATGTTCCTGCTGAATATGTCTGGATAGAGCTTCCCACATCCTGAACTGTGGTGTATATATCGGAGAACGGTAATAATCATCCACCGATGTATCCAGTGGTTTATGCCCAGAGGTAACCATAAATCTCATCTCATCAAAACTTTCATCATCTTCCGGGAAAGTCTGGAATAGACAATATTTCTTTAAATAATCTGGAACAACACTCTCTCCATTATGCTTTATATCGTAATAATAATATGTTTCAGGTTCTAAACCATTTATGATAACCGAACCGGTAAAACCATCTTCTTCGTATGTTTGTATTGTATTCATTGCTACTTGGGTGTTATGGTTTTCATCCTGATATATAACTGCATTCAGCTTCTTTTCTTCTTGTGTTAGAATGAATATAAGGACGGATTCATCCGTCATCCTGCCAAGAGCGGGACCTAATATCAAGACTTCATCTTCAGAAGAAGCATTTTGCCATGATTTAGATGCAGGTTTATTCATTAAATCAGCAACAGGAGTGTTTATCGGGTTATTATTATG
>CAYUUC010000338.1:0-3826 GCA_964447635.1 uncultured Spirochaetia bacterium | reverse complement strand
TTCTTTTCCAGAAAAGAAGAACACATTAGCAATTTTCATACCGCTCACTACTGGAAAATTATACCAAAGGATAAGAAGATAAATAAATTATGATAGAAAAACCTAAGATTTTAATAGTAGAAGATGAATCAATTATATCTATGGATTTAAAGATGAACCTTGAGACAATGGGTTATATTGTATGCGGTGAAATAGCATATGCTGAGGAAGTCTTGGAGAAGGTGAAAGCAACCCACCCCAATATCATACTGATGGATATCACTCTGAAGGGCAAAAAAAGCGGTATAGATACAGCGAAAGAACTATACCCAACATACGATATTCCTGTAATCTATATCTCTTCTGAGATTAATCATGAAAGGTTGAAAAACACAAAAATCCCAACCACATACGGTTATCTAGTAAAACCAATACGGGAAGACGCTTTGTATTCAACTATAGAAATTACTATGGATAAGTATAGACTACAAAAAGAGGTGGAGAGGAAAAATGAGCAGTTGGAAAGAGCTAATGAAGAATATGAAAGGGCTAATGAAGAATTAAATGAAACCATCAAAATAGTAGAAAAGTCAAAAAAAACCATCCAAAAAAGCGAATCCAAGTTCAAAACCTTATTTCATTCTATCGGAGATATCGCTGTAGTATTTGATTCGGAAAATAATGTCATTGAAGCAAATGATAATGCTTGTAGAAAATTGGGTTATAATAGAAATGAACTACTCAACATGAACCTCGTGGATTTCCAATCCAGCGAAGACAATAAACAAATCGATTATAGAAAAAAACATCTAGCTGATGAAAACCGATGTTATTTCGAAGCAACTTTAATTGGAAAACAAGGTAAACATATCCCCGTAGAAGTTAATATCGTTTTTGTGGACTATGATAATCAAAAAGCTATATTAGCTATAGGAAGAGATGTTACTGAAAGAAAGAAAGCCCAAAAAGAAATTGAAGTAACAAACCGTCGAATGGAAATGTCCCTGAATGTCGGAGATATAGCATGGTGGGAATGGGATTTAGAAAATGATACTTTATATTCTCATTATAATCGTATCGGTATTCTTGGTTATGATAGAAACGAGATAGACCCCAGATATGAAGATTGGATAAAGATGATGCATCCTGTTGATAGGGAGCATGCTAAGAAATGTATTGATAGGTGTATAGATGGAACTTCGGATAAGTACGAATTGGAATATAGAATTAAGACTAAGAATGGAGATTGGTTATGGATATATGATAAAGGCACAATTATTGATAAGAATAATGATGGTAAACCTGTTAGGATGCTTGGAGTTATCTATAATATAAACCAACAAAAGGAAAAAGAACAGGAATTAAAGAGAATAGGAAAAATCCTCCAAGAAACGAATAAAATGGCTAAAGTCGGTGGATGGGAAGCTGATATCGATAATTACAAGCAAAGATGGACAGAAGAAACATATAGAATACATGAAGTAGAAAACGATTTCATCCCAACCATCGAAAATGGTATAGACTTCTTTCATCCAGAGGATAAACCAATAATCAATAAAGTTGTAACAGATGCTATAAAAATAGGTAACAGCTATGATGTAGAATTAAGGTTAATCACAGCAAAGGGGAATCTAAAATGGGTTCGCTGTATCGGTAAGGGTGTTATTAAGGAAAAAGGCATTAATACTATACATGGAACTATCCAGGATATTACCGAGAAAAAGCTTTACCAAATGAAGCTTGAAAAACAAGCCTATTATATTGAAAACGCATTTGATGGTATTATATCAACTGATATGAATTTTAAGGTTATTACATGGAATAAGGGTGCGGAAAAGATATATGGATGGAGTAAAGATGAAATTACTGGTAAAGATATAGATAAAGTGTTAATGACCAAACTGGTCGGAACTACTCCAGAAAAAGCATATGAAAAGTATATGAATAAGGGATATTGGGAAGGAGAGATAGAGCAAGTACGAAAGGATGGAAAGAAGATTAACATCTATATTACTGTGGTTATGCTGAAAGATAAACATGGCAAACTATATGAAAATCTGTCAATAAACAGGGATATAACCAATAGGAAGCATTTAGAGGAGAGGATTAAGCACCAGGCTCAACTTATTGATAATGTTAATGATGCCATAATCACTATAGAGAAGGATATGAGTATAAAAAGCTGGAATAAGGGTGCAGAAAAAATATATGGGTGGACTGAAAAAGAAGTTAAAGGGGAAAACCTTCAGAAGATACTACCTTCCCTATTTATAGATGATACTTTTGAGAATATCTTAGGAGAAATAAGAGATAAGGGCTGGTGGAAAGGGGAATTATTTCAGCAAGATAAGGAAGGGAACCGATTAAATATTAATTCATCGGTAAATATGATTAAAGATAAAAATGGACAAGTTTCTTACTACATTGTTGTAAATAGAGATGTATCTCATATTAAGGAAATTGAGCAAGAAATCAAACTTAAAAATAAAGCTATCGAAAATTCTATCAATGCTTTTGATATAGTCAATGAGGAGAAAAGATTTGTATATGTAAACAAAGCTTATCTGGATATGTGGGGTTATGATAAATCAGAAGAAGTAATCGGTACATCCCCTATATCCCACTGTTATGATGAAAACACGCCAAAGATAATAATAAATAATCTAAAGAAACATGGAAGATTTGAAACAGAGTTTGTAGCTAAAAGGAAGGATGGGTCTAAATTCCAGGTGAGACTGAGTGCTTTTTTGTTTAAAGATGCAAATGGGGAAGAATTCTATGCAGGCTCATCTATAGATATAACAGAAAGAAAACGAGTAGAAAAACTAATAAAAGAAAGACAATCCCTTCTAAATAGTGTGTTTAATGTTATCCCGGATGGTATATGTATCATAGATAAGGAATATAATATAATAGAATGTAATCATGTTATTGAAAAATGGCACAAAGATTCATTACCATTAGTAGACAAAAAATGTTATCAAGCTTTCTTTAATTTGGAACATAAATGCAAAGGCTGTCCAACAAAAGAATCCATATTAAATAAGAAAGTTTTTATTAATGAAAAATCAAGACGAATTTATAATGGGACTAAAGAAATATGGAATAAAATTTATTCATACCCATTAAAGGATGAAGAAGGCAATATAACAGGTGTTCTTGAATATATTAGGGATATTACAGAAGAGAAAGAATTATTGAAAAACCTTTCAGATAGTGAATCAAAGCTGAAAGAAGCTGAAAAGACAGCACATATCGGTTATTACGAAATTGATTTAGATAGCGGAGAATCCCAAGCATCTGAAGAGACTTATCATATTTTTGGACTCGACCCAGATAGTAATAACGGGCTTTCCACCGATGAATATTCAAATTTTATATACATTGATGATAGAGAAAAAGTTTATCGGGTAGTTGGTGAAGCTATTGAGAAATTACAAAATTTTTACATTGAGTTTAGAGTCAATAATTCTAAAAAAGAAATACGAGATGTTTACTGCATTGGAAAAATAAAGAAAGATGATTCTTCAAAAGGTTTAAAAATCTTTGGTACTATTCAAGATATCACTGAGCAGAAAGAACTACAAAGGAAACTTAGTCAAAGCGAGCATAAGTATAAAGCATTGTTTGAGAATGCTAATGATGGAATAGGAATCATGGATAATGAACATATAGTAGATTGTAATACTAAGTTCCTGGAAATATATGGCTGTAAAACCAAAGACGAAATAATAGGAAAAACCCCCGATGACTTCTCGACTAATTTACAACCAGATGGTATAAAATCAAAAGAAAAATCAATAGAAAAAATAAATAAAGCTTTATCTAAAGGGGGACAAGTTTTTGA
>CAYUUC010000337.1:2150-3833 GCA_964447635.1 uncultured Spirochaetia bacterium | reverse complement strand
CTGTAAAACAGGGTAAAAACAGGGATGATCTAGGGAGATTCAAAAAAGGCCAGAGCGGAAATCCAGGAGGAAGGCCAGAGGGAAAATCATATATAAAAATTTTAGATGAAGTATTTATTAGCAAGAATAAATTATATTCTTAGTTATGATTACTAATCTCATTTAATTTTATTAAGAGGAGTAAATTTAATGAAAAAAGCGATATTGTGTATATTTATAGCTTTAATAATAAGCTTATCCTTATCTGTAACAGCTTATTCGCAAATTGTAAATGATGATGAGTCAGATAAACTTAATCTAACATTAGCTTTTGAGGCTGGATTCTTAGGAGCATTGCATCATACAATACAGTTTGGTGATAATGGAACGCGATTTAATTATATAGAGGAAGGTAGTCAAGATATAATCTTCCTATTTGAAAGGTATACTGCTGATATTAATCTTTTTGATAGACATTCTATAGTTTTATTATACCAACCTTTAACACTTAAAACTCAAGCAGTGGCATCTCGTGATATTCAGATTGAAGATGTGGTTTTCCCCACTGGGACGGGATTAAACCTAACTTATGAATTTTCATTCTGGAGAATAAGTTATCTTTATCATATAATTGAAAATAAGCAGTGGACATGGTCGGTTGGAGCTTCTCTTCAAATAAGAAGTGCATCTATTATCTTTGAATCAACTGAAGGAGATAATACCGTGGTAAATCAAAATATCGGACCTGTTCCTATTCTAAAAACCTTCCTCGAATATCGTATGATAAATAGATTATTTTTCGGTGTGGAAATCGATGGTTTTTATGCTTCTGCTCCTATAGCTAATGGTAGTGATATTAGTTTTGTTGGTTATATTGTTGATGCATCTATAAGAGCAGGATATGATATTAATAATGATATTTCTGCTTTTTTTAATATTAGATTACTTGGTGGTGGGGCTGATGGTTATGAAGGAGGTGAAGTTATTTCTGAGAATTATACATATAACATGCTATTTGTCACCACATTAACTCTTGGTTTTATCTACCGGTTGTAGTAACTTATTAATATTACATAGCAAAGTTGGTGTAGTATTCATCTTCTTTGGAGAGAGCTCTTAGAGATGATGTTCAATTGATAAGACCTTTAAAAAGGTGTTTATTATATTTTTATTTCTTTAATATTTTAATAAGCCTTGCCCTATTATATCGCTGAGTCATTATGCACCATATATTCTCCAGGAAAGCATATCCCATCATGGCTACAGCTATTATCCAATGTGCAAATATAAAGAACAACAAAGAGCTAAGCATTATAACCAGATGAATCATCTCAGCTCTGCATGTCTCTTTGATAAACAGTTTAAGTGTGTTAAGGTCTTTCTTAGCCAGAAGATTTTTGTGGGGTAAATTTTTGAACAGTTCGTCTCCCGAGGGTAAAAGTCCTTTCCATCTCTTTATCTTAAAGATTTTCTCATATATTAAGCCATTTTTTTCCCATTTTCTTAGTCTAAAGATAAAGTTATTGTAATCAAAATCATTCACTTTTCTAAAGATGTACGCTACACCAAGATGTACTATCATCCAGAAGACAAAAGCGATGACCAAAATCCACAAGATATCTAGTTGGATGAATAGCATTAGTTATTATCTCCCGTTATTATTTGTATTATTTTTATATTCAAAATATTGATAATACTGGGTAT
>CAYUUC010000337.1:0-2140 GCA_964447635.1 uncultured Spirochaetia bacterium | reverse complement strand
GTATTTCATGTATAATTTAATTATAGACATAATTTTATGTTATTATAATAATAAAATTAATTTTTATTTAAAGGATACCTCATAATGGATAAAAATTGCAAAAAGATTCTTTTGGTGGAAGATGATTTAATAATAGCTATGGATGAAGCTCAAACCATAGAAGGATTTGGTTATGAGGTTATCACTGCTAATACTGGAGAAGACGCAGTATCTATCGCCAATCAAGATAAGGACATAGACCTTATCTTAATGGATATTAACCTTGGTAAAGGTATTGATGGAACAGAAGCAGCTAGACAGATTCTTAAACGACATAATATTCCTATTGTATTCCTTACTTCACATTCAGAAAAGGAATATGTCGACAGAGTAAAGGAAATTACCCGTTATGGTTATGTAATTAAAAATTCAGGCGATTTTGTACTACAATCCTCTATCGAGATGGCATTTGAACTTTTCGAATCCCATCAAAAAACCAAAGAAAGCGAAACCCGATATAAAACAACATTAAACTCCATCGGGGATGCTGTAATCTCTACTGATATCAAAGGGATGGTTACTGGGATGAACCCAGTGGCAATAGAATTAACCGGATGGACAGAAAAAGAAGCATTGGGAAAACCTTTATATGAGGTGTTCAATATCGTTAATGAAATAACCAGAGAGCAAGTAGAGAATCCAGTGGATAAAGTATTGAAAGAAGGATTGATAATAGGACTCGCTAACCATACTATCCTTATATCTAAGGATGGTAGGGAGATACCAATAGCAGATAGCGGAGCTCCTATCATAGACGAAAATAAACAAATAACTGGTGTGGTTCTTGTATTCAGAGACCAGACCCAGGAATACCTCCAACAAAGATTAACCGAAATAATGCTGTCATTATCTGAATATGCTCAAACTCATTCATTACAAAAACTCCTAACTAAGATATTGGATGAGATAGGCAAGTTATTGAAGAGTCCTATCGGTTTCTATCACTTTGTAGAAGAAGACCAGATAACACTCACTCTACAATCATGGTCTTCTAAAACCATAAATGAGTATTGTCATACCAAAGTAGAAAATAAGCATTATCCTATCGATAAAGCGGGAGTCTGGATAGATTGTGTTAGAGAAGGAAAAACAATTATACACAATGATTATGCATCTCTCCCTCATAAAAAGGGTTTGCCAGAAGGTCATGCCCCAGTTATAAGGGAGTTGATTGTCCCCGTTTTCCGTAATAATCGTATAATGGCAATACTTGGTGTAGGAAATAAGGAGACCGATTATAATTCTAAAGATGTAGAAATTGCCAACCAATTCACAGATACTACATGGGAAATAGTGGAAAGAAAGCGTAATTTTGAAAGATTACAGGAGAGTCGTAAACGATATCAGGAAATTTTCGAAGGATCAAGAGATGGTTTTGTTATGGTGAATGAAAATGGGAATTTTATCGATGCTAATCAGGCTTTTTGCTTAATGGTTGGTTATTCTATAGATGAGCTTCAAAACATGGATGACTTTTATCAGATTACACCCGAGCGATGGGTAAAATGGGAATATGAAGAGATATGGAAGAAACGACTTCTAAGAAATGGTTTCTCCGGAGTTTATGAGAAAGAATACATCCGGAAGGATGGTACTGTATTCCCCGTGGAGCTTCAATCTTATACTGTATTTAAAGAAGATGGAAGCATAGATTATTTATGGGGAGTTGCTAGAGATATAACCGAACGTAAGCAAGCAGAAGAACGACTAAACTTCCAGGCTCTTGTCCTTGACCAAATACAGGACCGCATCACGGTAACAGACCTTGATGGTTATATAACCTATGTTAACCAGGCAGAATGCAGGATGTTTAACAGAACAAAGGAAGAACTCATCGGAAAACATGTATCTATCTTTGGTGAAAATCCAGATAGAGGAGCCAGTCAAAATGAAATCATAGAGGAAACCAATGAAAATGGTCAATGGAGGGGAGAAGTAATCAATTATAAGCCAGATGGTAGCGAAATTATATTGGATAGCAGAATATATCAGATTACTAATAGAAATGGTGAGCCTATAGCATTATGCGGTATTAGCACGGATATTACCGATTATAAGCGTACAGAAGAAGCTCTCTTAGAATACAAAAACAAATTGGATT
>CAYUUC010000336.1:0-3849 GCA_964447635.1 uncultured Spirochaetia bacterium | reverse complement strand
TGGGAGGACGTCCAGCCGGGGGTCTCGACGTACAGGCCCACGTTGTCCAGCCGGGAACTCAGCGGATTCTATATGTTTTAATCTGTCGTCGATTTGTTGATATTTTTTTGTTAATCTATCTATCAGATCATCTTTATCTTGGGTTATCTCTTCTTTGGGGCTTAATTCTGGTATATCTTCTTTAAAGATATCGCTTTGTCTCAATTGGTCTTCTTTTTTCATTTTTTCGATGATATCTAAATCATCTGATAGGTCTTCATGAAGTTTTTCTAAGTTCTCGGTTTTATTTGATTCTTGTATCTGTTCAAGACTTTCTTTTATCCTTTTATTTAGTTCGTTTATTTCTGGAACTCCTTGAGTTAAATTGTCCAATGATTCTTTCATATCATTTACTGAATCCATAAATTCAGGTACTGTTTTGGATAATTGAGTTCCGATATTTAAAAAACGTTGTATGTCCTTTTCTGATAATTCTTTTTTGGGTTCATAATCACTTAAGTCTGATTTAAATTCTTTTTTATAAATGTCCTGAACGCTCCCTTCTGTATCAACTTTGGTAAAACTATCCAGAGGTTGAGTAGATATATCCACATCCTGTTCGACATCAATTTCATCTAATGATTTTAGATTTTCTTCTGATTTATTTTTCTGAGATTCTTTCTTTACCAATTTCCCGTTTATTACTTCTCCCAGTGTAGAAGCAAGTTTTTCAGCAAAAGTAGCCATAGCGGTTTTAATAATTGGGTAAAAATTACCATCTTCTACTTTTTCCTTTATCTCTTTTTCAGTCTGGGATGGTTCTTCATCATATGGTATTTTTTCGATAGAAGAGCTTTCTTTTTTTCTCTTTCTTTCTAATTTTTCCAAAAATTCAGGATCAATTTCTTTTTTATCTTCATCAGAGATACCTTTTTCGATAATAATTTCTATGTCTTTTTTATTCTGCATTACTTTATTTCTGGCTTCTATTGGTAGGAAAGTATCTGAAGATAATTTATTGAACAACTCGAAAGCAGTGTCAAAGTCCCCTCTTTCAAAAGATCTTAAAGCTACTTTAAATAAAGAAATATGAGAATTTCGCAATTTTTTTGTACTGCTTTTAAAGCTGGAGATGTCGTATGTTAATAATTCTCTTCTATTATCTATCACAAATCTATCCTAAAAATTTGGTTTATATTTATCTATGTAGATTATCGAATATATATAAAATAATCTAAAATGCCGTATAATATAAATCTAATACAATATAATATTTTTTCTAAATTGATTTAATACTATTTGGATTATTATGTATATATTGTAAATATATAAACACTTAACTCATTATAAACATGATAATATATAATAATTATCCTGCTTATTTTTTTATAATGTTCAATATTAAAAATGTAATAAAAATTAGGAATATTAATATTACTAATACTAAAATTCTTTAAAATATAAAAGATAGCAAAATCTTTATTGAACTTTGTGTGAAATTAAAAAAATTAAAAACTGAAAGTAATTATAAAGATGGGAAAGAAATTAAACTATCAGTTAATGAATTATTAGAATATGTAATATATATAAATTGATTAGTAACCCAAGTTATGTATAAAAAATCAAGTAAATATTATTCTTAAAATACAATCCTTATTATTTTAATATACAGTTGAAATTATATGACAGTATAAATAGAAAAACTTTTATCTCAAATCCCTTCGCATTAACGGCGTGAATTGATTTGGGAAATTGTTTTTCTATTTGACTGTTTGTTGTTTCTATCATTTTTCTGTTGTGATTAACTAAATAAGCTACCCATGGCTCATATTTTCTTTTTGAATTAGATTTTCCCTTTTGGTATAACAACATTATAATTGTCTATTCCTCAATTTTTATCATCTTCTTCCTTTTACTTCTTTAAATCATATGATTTAAAGAAGTAATCGGTATCCAAGGAGGGTCAATTTTATTCCGCAAAAATGGGTTAATTTTTAACTGCAATTAACAGCTTGTTGCTGTTGGGTCATATTGAGATGACTGATGAGCTTCGACAAAAAATCACAGGCATATAAATTAGGCTATATGGTTAGTTATGTAAGATTAATAATCAAAAAGAGATTTCTGTTCACTCATATTATTATCTTTTCTATATATTTTATCTATTCTATTAATTGATAAATTATAGTAATTTTTATTTATTTCAAAACCAATATAATTTCGATTTAATTCAATTGCTGCTACAGCAGTAGTTGCACTCCCCATAAACGGGTCTAATACCGTCTGTCCTTCTAATGTTGTCAAGTTTATTAAATATTTTATAAGACCTAAAGGTTTTTGGGCTTCATGTATCTTTTCTTCTGTTTTGTTAAAACCAAAATCAAGGAGATTTGTTGGACTTATACCTTTTATTTTAGCTTTTTGAATATTTATTGCACCAACATTATTTTCAAGAATATTATCTGTTATAGTTCCACCAATTTTATAAGGTTTCATAAACCACGCAATAGGTTCCCATATTGGGGCAAGATTACCTAATCTCCATCCTTCCCATTTTTTTGCTTCTTTATATAAATTTCTCTTTTTTAAAATAATACTTAATCTTTGGGCTCTATGATGAGCAGAAGGTTTTTTCCATGATAGAATATCTTTTAATAAAAAACCTGTATCTTCAAAAGCATTAATGACACGATGTATTGTTCTTCTAGCACCAAAAATAAATAAAAACGAACCATCTTTCATTTTTGGATATATTTTTTTTATCCAATTTTTACACCAAGATTCATATTCTAAACCTATATTTCTATCTGATTGTGACCAACCATTAATAGGCTTACCTCTCCTTTTAAAGGCTGTTTTTCCTTCCTGTGCCGGAGATTTCCCTAATAAAGCTGAATTTGTATTATTATGTAATACATCCCAATCATCAATATTTATACCATATGGAATATCCGACAAGAATAAATCTATACTATTATTCTCAATTTTTGAAATATAATTTAAGCAATCACCACATATAATTTGATTTATATAATTTTCATTCATTTTTAATTGATCTCCAATAAGCCATTATCACTTACAGAATTTATGGCTTTCATTTTGTTTTTAATTTTACTATATTTTAATAATTCATTAACAGCTTCATTTCTAGATAATTTCATTATTCTTTCTCTTTCTTTAGACAAAAATGTTAATGCTTCTTCTTTTGAAATCATTATAGATTCTAAGGAAGCTCTTTTTTCATCTTTCCATATACTTATAATTTCATCATCAAAATTTAACATAGTTTGATTGATACTCCTCCAGTAAATATAAGCCTCTTTTGATGGGTTCATTGTATCTATAGTTTTAAATATTTTATGTAGTAATTCCATTGCTTTATTTTTACTTTTTATTTTAGCATAGGATGTTATTACTGATAGATGTGTGTATGTACCAATGCATACAGACCTGGCGGCTGCTTGGTAATAAATTTGACTTTTACGCATAGGAAGTTGATACACAGGACATATTATAATAGCGTATGGTTTTCCATGTTTCCAATTATCCATTGCTTGTACTTTAAAATCTTTTTGATTTTTAGCAGTTCTACTCAATCTGAAAGCCTTAGCATCAGCAACAAAACTATAATCCTTATTTATACATTCAACATCAGCCACATCTCCTCTTTCCTTAAGAACTATACTACTAAATCCTATATATTGAAATGCTTCATGTATGATTATATCAGTATATTTTGAATATAATTTTTCTTCTGTTGTATCATGACCATATAATTCAGGTATAGCACCACATAGTCTAAGATGACCTAATAGAACACCTAATCCTTTTTGTTTAATTTCTTTAGATAATTCATTCTCAATTTTTTCT
>CAYUUC010000335.1:0-3871 GCA_964447635.1 uncultured Spirochaetia bacterium | reverse complement strand
GGGTCTCTTAATAAAAGATCAGACTTATATCAACAAAAATTTCACAGTAGGATAAATTTTAATGATGTAATTATAGATGTACATCAAGCGGTAACCATACTAAAACCATTTGGGGCTAAGATATAATATATTTTTTCCGATTTATGGTTAATATTATATGTAAAATACAAAGGTATAAAAAGTGGATAATAAAGTTGAAGCATTAATATTTCTAATAATAGGTCCAACAGGTGTAGGCAAAAACACTCTTATCAATGGTATATTTGAGAAAAGAAAAAACCTATATTATCTACCCAGCTTCACCACCCGAGAAATCAGAGCAGGTGAAAAAGACGGAGAACCTTACAAATTCGTTAGTAAAGAAGAATTTGAGTCGATGATAGAAAAAGGTGAATTCATTGAGTGGAATATTGTTCAAGGTAGTAACTACTATGGAGTGAATAAGAGCTATATTCAGGAAGAACTTAACAAGAAACACTCTGTAATCACTGATATAGATGTATTAGGAGCGATAGATATTATAGAACACTTCCCCAGACAAACAGTAGGCATCTTCATTACCCTATCAAACAGAGAAGACCTTGACCGTAGGGTGAGAAACCGTAATCGCGGAGAAAGCGAAAAAGAGATATCAAAGAGGTTGGAAAGAGCAAAGATGGAGTTCTACTTTAAACGTCACTTCGATTATATTATAGTAAATGATGTGGTAAAAGATGCGGTGACCGAGCTTTCTACAATAATTGATTTTGAATTAGAAAATATGAAAACCAGGGAAATTTATGAAAATGCAGATTTTCTACATTATTATGTTAAATTCTTCCTCTCTTGTAATGATTATGTCCTGATGATGCAAAAGAAAGGCGAACCTAATCCTAATAAATGGATACTACCTGGGAGACACATCCTCCGTAATGAGACCCCAAATAAAGCATTATACCGGTTACTCAAACGAGGAATAACCAATTTTGATGAGAAATATCCAGGGATTACTGATTGGGCTAAAATCCCAGCTATGCCTATATCATCCAAGCATCTTGAGGTTAATAATACCCATTGGCATTATGAAATGAACTTCCGGTATGCTGTTGATAAGATGAAAGACCTGGAAAGCACTAATTATAATTATCAATGGAAAAGCCTCTCCTATTTCGAAACTATGAGATATCTTTAAGGTTAATTTATCCAAATATCACCAGCATACTTTAAATAAACTCAGTAACGCTCTAAGTTTAGATTAAAAAATGTAATAGGAAATACCGATTATATAATAAGAACAATCATGTTTAGTGTTATATAAACTATATTTTTAGGGAGAAAAGAAAGCGAATGTATACAAAAAAGATATTTATATGTGTATTTATCATCCTAATTATGGTTTTCTCGTCAGTATTAGTCTATGCTCAAGAGATAGGTAATGCTTCCTGGTATGGTGAGAACTTTCAGGGAAGACTCACCGCCAGCGGAGAGATATATGATATGGATAGCTATACAGCTGCTCATAAGTTATATGAGTTTGGAACATTATTGAAAGTAACCAATCTAGAGAATAACAAATCTGTTATAGTAAGAGTAAACGATAGAGGTCCTTATGTTGGAAACCGTATCATAGATTTATCCAAAAAAGCATTTGCCGATATCGCATCTCTCGACGAAGGTATCATAGAAGTATCCGTGGAATTAGCTGATGATGATGAGATGATAGAGGAAGATTTCCTTATCGATGATGAAAGCGAAGACATGGAAGGAATAAGTGATACTCTGACCTTAGAAGAGGCAGAAGATGAGGATGAGGTTTACACATACAGAATACAATTCGGGGCTTTTATAGTTAAGGAAAATGCTCTAAATCTGGCTAAAGAGCTTATCGATAACGGAATCAAAGTTAAAGTATACAAGGTCAAGTACAAAAGCGGAAAGGTATTATATAAAATCTTCTCTGACCAAGCCTATACTAAATTGAAAAGGGCGTATCTGGATATAGATAAGTATCAGACTATGGGATATGATTGCTTTGTGGTGAAACTCAATTTCTAAAAAGCATATTCCTTAATCCTTATCCAGTACTTTGGGAACGACGATAAAGGATTCGAAATTCTCTGGAGCATTCTTCAGTACATCCTCAATAGGAAGTGACTCTTGTATCTTATCTTCTCTATATACATTAGATACTTCAAGTTCATGGTTTGCAGGAACCACATCATCGGTGTCCAACTCGCTTATCTTATCGAAATAGTCAAGTATTTGAGTTAAATCGGACGCCAGATTCTCACACTCCTTCTCGCTTAATTCTATCCTTGCCAGGTGGGCTGTCTTCAAGGCATCTTCTTTAGTAACTTTCATCTTGTTTTACTCCACACTTAACATTATTTTTCATAATATAATAATAAGCATCGATTTAAATAAATATAATCTTTTTATTAAGTTTTTTTAATCACTCAGGATTATATGTTATTTTATATGGTGAATAAACGAAAGGAGGAATTACCCAAAAATATGGAAGAAAATCTTCAATTATTATATAAAAGACGAAGCATAAGGAAGTATAAAGATAAACCCATAGAAGAAGAAAAAATCAAAGCCATATTGAAAGCTGCTATGCTTGCCCCATCAGCCGGTAATCAGCAACCATGGCATTTCATCATCATAAAGGATAAACAGGTGATGGAAAAAATCATGGATGTTCATCCATATTCTAAAATGCTTAAAGACGCCCCTCTCGCCATAGCCGTGTTAGGAGACAAATCTCTAGAGAAGCATAAAGACTTCTGGGTACAGGATTGTTCTGCTTCCACTCAAAACATTTTGCTGGCATGTGAAGCTTTAGGTTTGGGTGCTGTTTGGCTGGGAGTTTATCCTCATATGGATAGATACGAAGGGGTGAAGAAAGTTTTAAATATACCGGAGAATGTATATCCACTAAGCATTGTATCAATAGGCTACCCTGATGAAGAGAAGCCAATGCCGGATCGATATGATGAGAGTAGGATTCATTATGAAAGATGGTAAAATGGTTTATAATAAACAAAATCGATTTTACCTGCTTTTTGTTTCGGTTCTTCTTTTAAGTATGGTTTTATATACAGAATGCTATGATGAACAGATGGAAACTTTAAAGCAAGAACTAAACAATTTTGGTGAATCTTTGGTTACTCTGGTTAAAGAGTTAAACAACTCTTCGGATAATAGAAGTATTGATTCCATTGAAAATTCTTTTGATAAGATGGACCAATTCTATCAAAGAGTATATGAAAGAATCTTTAATAATAAGAATAAGATAAACAAGGAAGCTTTAAACTATTTTAATGATAATTATATATATGCTTATCAAGAAGCAAAAGATGCTTTAAATACTTTAATAAAAGGGAATTATTCCGATGAATCGTTCATCGAGTACTATAATAATGTAGGACAAAAGATTAATAATCTAATAAGAGTTCATAACAACTTCATAGGGATTTTAGAAAAATAGATTTATAAATTAAGCATATATTGAAATTTTATCCGGTTCTATATATATTTACTAACAATGCTTTACCTAATTTACAATTCGGAGGACTTTTTTGTGAGATATATATTAACTTTCCTACTTTTTATAATATTGTTTGTTGTTATGCTTGCAGGAATGAATCTATTCTTTGATGTAAACTATATAAAAGATTTACCCATGCATTTAATCCCAATAGGAATATCACTTATCATTACAAGTATTATTCTATTCACTACCTTAAAAGACCAGGACAACCGACCTCGGGCAGCAATAACAGGTGGATTCTTATGGGCTATATTAACTGCCGCTTTCGATTATGTCTTTCTGCTAGATGGTTTCAAATTTCTTTCCAAATATCTACCAAAAGAAGGGGTGGAAGGCTTC
>CAYUUC010000334.1:0-3896 GCA_964447635.1 uncultured Spirochaetia bacterium | reverse complement strand
AACAATATCCAAATAGCAATCGCATACTTTATTTAAATCTATAACTCTCACAATATCCATATAATTGGAATATTCAGGGAGAAGTTTTCCCAATTCATTCTTGGATTTCTTCAAAAAGTCTTCATTATAAATTATACCATCTGAATCAGGATACAAAGGTAAACAATGAATATCGGCTTCTACTAAATCCTGAAAGAAATGTGTCCCGAAACTAACATCAGGAATAACATCACCCTTTTTTAATGCTATCTCAATCAACATAGCGGTATTATTAATATCAGAATAATTAACCCTTACACCTAATTTAATATCTCCCCTACTACCCCATCTTCCTGGTCCCATTAATATGAATTTTCTTTTAGGCAAAATACCATTGAGTTTACTTACTATCTTGCCAATCTCTAATAAATTTTCATACTTCTCGATTTGATCATATTTTAAAGGGTCTACATAAACTATGTATTTTAATCCAAATAATTGGGCAGTTTGAACATATTTTTTAGCAGTAAATACAATCTTATCTCTATCTACATCAGGGATTTCTACTCTTTTCATCTGTTGAGCCTTAGCTTGAGGACGGCATTGTAATATATAAAGGTCTTCCCCATCATAAGCAAATTCTAAGTCAACCGGCGTCTTATAATTATCTTTTAATAAATCCATTGCCTCTTTAAGCAATTTTACCACATTGGTTTTCTCAATCAATCCATCAAATGTTACAATGGCATCTTTAGGGTCCAGATTGAATATTATACCCATTGGAACTTGTAAATAATTGTCCTTCATTAGTGATATTACATTCTGTAAACCTGGATAGCTATCCCCTATTTCTTCTAATAATTTTTCAAAAGAGATGGTTTGAAACTCATCCTCTTCGAGATTTATTACATCAATTTTCCTCTGTGAATATTTAATTATTTCATCTGTCCTTAAAACTGGTTTTAATCTTGGCTTACCCGGCGATATAAGTTTAGCATAATCATCGATTCTATCTACAGCTCTAGTACCTAATCCAGCAACTAATCTAAGTGCTCCATCTTCTCTTTTTATCTTAGTTGACCATCGAAACTCATTATTAGAAAAGGCTACCCCAGCAAAGGAAGGTAGATAATATTTTCCAACTTTTTTACCAATCACTTGTTGTATTATTACACCCATTTCTTCCTGGAAATGTAGAAGGTCTCTTTCTTTTCTATACATAATGGGGTCCGGACCGAAAGTACTAGCGAATACTTCAGCAATAGCATCTAATACAGCATTGGTTTTCCTTTCTAAATTGCCTTTATTAGCGAGGAATAAACTCTTATATTTACCCGAGAAAGCTGTTCCCAAACGGTCTTCTAACAAACTTGATGACCTAACAATAATGGGACAATCTCCAATTTCTCTTATAACACTTTTAACTCTTGATACAATATAATCCGGGAATTTTGAACCTTTAAAGGTCTTCTGCCATAATGGATATTCTTTTTGAATAGTCTCTAAATCCATATATTTGGTTGATATACATTCCTCTAAACCATTTTTCCTTATAAAATCAAGTATAACATTAGACCTTAAGAAATATGTTTTCGGAAATTTTATCTTTCCAGATAGTCTTTTTCTATTTCTTCTGAGTATATGTTTAGCTAGAATAATACCTGCGGCTTTACCTCCAATCTTTCCATGAGTGCCATTTTTATTAACAATTCTTTTAAGTATTCTTCCGGAATCCCTGATAGTAATATAATCTTTAGCTATCTTGACAAAATCTGTTTGGTCTGTTAAGACTTTTCGAATGATTGCCACTCTAGTTCCTATAGCTTCAGATTTAGAAAGGTTTGTTTTTAACCGAGGCATCCTACAAAACCTGAACACGGCTTTAGCAAATCTATTAAAAGGTTTATTAACCTCTACAAGCTGAATTATTTTTTGAGCGGCCAATTTCTTTTTAAATAGATTTATCATATCATAAATAACTTCTTCTTTTAGATTATTTTCTATATATTCAAGAATAATATCATAAATCTTTTCTAAATCTTCTGGATGGATCATCTTACTGGGTCTATTCTCATTAAAAAGTCTTTCATCGATTCCCAATTTCTCATTTATTTCTTTACTAAAACTATCAGTACTCCGGATGCCTTTTTCATTAAGGTATCTAAGACAATGTCTGAGAAATTTATCATACTGTTTAATATTTTTTGTTTGTATCTTGTTAATCTTTCTTTTCCAATAAGGTTCATTATTCATAATACCTCCAGAAAACGATTTTATTGATTTATAGTATTATATTAAAATTCGAGCTATTCTTTTATTCCTTATGTTATTATAATAATCTTATATTAGATACAATCCTACCCAGAATAATGTTTTTGTTAATTTTTCTGTAAATAAGTTTAAATATTACTGTGAATATATCTACCAATAAAATAAGTAAAGGATTATCTACCATAATATTCTTTTAATACCTGATAAGCAGATGAAATCTTCTTAAATCTATCATCATTAGAAATTCCTTTGTTTCTATCAGGATGATATTTCTTGGATAGATATTTGAATCTTTCTTTAATTCTCTCAAAAGGAGTATCGATAGAGAGGCTTAATGTATCCAAACTCTGTTCTATTAAATCTTTAGATTGTATGTATTTATAGATACCGTTTAAGGTCTTCTCTAATCCCTCTTCATCCATTTTATAATAATTATCAAAATTTAAGTAATAGTTACTTATATCAATAAAATCTAACTTATCTATTTTATCTAATTCATTCTTATAATGGAATTTACAATATCTCCCACTTGGATCTTCTATAGTAACAATTTCTTTACAAAATGTTTCCAATTCCGTATTAAAATATTGACATAGCCCATCTTTAGGTTTTTCCAGCAAATATATATAGATATATTTAATATGGATAATATAATTAGATTTCTCTTCTATTAACTTTCTAGATAGTTTATGTAAATAGTGATACATAATAAAATGCATCTTATATGTATCCAGATTTAAGCCATTATACATAACTTCTCTATAACGAGGGAAAAAATGTCTAAGTATATCAGTTTCAATTATTGGATATTGGGTCTGTTTTTTTAGATAAGCAAAAAGTTCGTCAAGATTTATAACAATATAATCAAATTCCATATTGAGAATATAATAAAGCATAAATGAAAAATTAAAATTTAAGCTAAGGATAAAATATTATATAAAATATCCTCATCTAATTCATATTTGTTATATAATTTTTTTAGAAAATCTTCTTTGATTTTCATCCTATCAGAAGCTTTTACAGCGACATATAATAAATCTTTAATAATATCATGATTATGATATCCAGCAAGATTACTCAAGGGTATTGATTTATCTACCAATAATAATACAGGTTTATAAATCCCCCTTTCATATAAGATTAAGCCTAGTTGCTTACAAGCCATTTGTATATACTGAGCATTAGCTTTAATCCCTTCAAACTTGTCATCTTCTGGATTTAAGAGTACAGCTTTTTTATAATAATATATAGCAGCATCTATTTTTTTTAGATTCTTTTCATATATATAACCTAACTTATAATAAGCTGTTATACATCTATCATTATTCCATACAGCATGTTTCAAAAACTTAATAGCAAGATTTGGATTCTCAGATACATCATAATTAGAAGCAAGAATAAGCCATACTTTAGAACTCTTTATACTTCTCATATCCAATAATTGGGCTTTTAGTTCGGTTTGTTTTTGTGGAGGAATCATTCTATTAAATAAGTAATTGGCTTTTCCATATAATTTCATCAATTTTTTGGGGTGTTTTTTAGAATCATTTTTTAGTAAGTCTTCAATTATCATTTTTGATTTAAGTAGATATTCCTCTATATTTTCCTTTTGACCTTCAATAAGGTAAGCCTTAGCTACTTTTTCT
>CAYUUC010000333.1:3124-3901 GCA_964447635.1 uncultured Spirochaetia bacterium | reverse complement strand
ATGTACCTACAAAAGTAGGAATGATATTTAAAAATAGCTTGAATCATATTAGAAATTTTATTATATAATATATTGTTAACATTTTATTATTTTATTTAAATATATAGTTAACCTTATTAAATAAACATTTATTGAAATACTATCACAGTATTTAAAAGGAGGTATATGTCTATAAGAAAAAGAGGTTATCGAGGTAAGCCTAGACAAAAATCCGAACGAAGAGAATTTAAAATGAATAAAGAAATTAAGGCAACGGAAGTTAGAGTTCTAGACGAAGATAAATCTCAAATAGGGATAATGTCGCTTGACGAAGCTTTAGGTCTAGCCGAGGAAAGGGGTGTGGATTTAGTTGAAATTGTGCCTAAAGCTAAACCACCGGTTTGTCAGGTAATTTCTCATAAAAAGTATATATATCAACAAAAGAAGAAAGAAAAAGAAAAACAAAAAAAACAAAAAGAATCTCAAGTACAGCTTAAAAGCATGAGATTTGGTGTAAATACCGAAGAACATGATTATAATTTTAAACTTGATAAGATTAGAGCTTTTCTTGAGGATAATAATAAAGTACAGATATTTGTCTTATTTAAAGGTAGGCAAATGATACATAAAGATAGAGGATATAAGCTACTGGAAAATATTGAAAAAGACATCAAAGACTTAGGAAGCGTTCAGAGAAGACCAAAAATGGCTGGTAATAGACTTACTATGATTGTAGGACCTTATAAAAAAGATAAATAAGTTTTTATAATTTTTTAAATGACAGGATACATATTAATA
>CAYUUC010000333.1:0-3114 GCA_964447635.1 uncultured Spirochaetia bacterium | reverse complement strand
AATAAACCATTACTATATATCTAATCTACTCAATAATTCATATATACTAGTAGGATTTATATCAAAATTTCCTTTTAGTAAATACTTATTAAATTTAATGATATCTTTATTAGAAGAAACTAATAATTCATTATCCTTAGCTAATCTTTCCAATTTTTGTAGTTTTTCACTAACTTCTTTATCTTGAATATCTTTATGATTTTTATTTAGCATCCTTTTAGATATTACAAAAAACTTATTTAATGCTCCATGAAAATCAAGAATTAAAGTCCCTTTGAGATTTTCTTTTATATTATCATAATCCTTACTCATCATATTTACTACTCTGAATAGGTCTATAAGATACTCCTTATGGTTCTGTGTTTCTTTTATTATACTTCCTACAAAGTAATTAACTTCATCACTCTTCATTTTTCCTTGAATCTCTTCCAGATTATATTTAAGGAAAT
Source organism: uncultured Spirochaetia bacterium (assembly GCA_964447635.1). Lineage (GTDB taxonomy): Bacteria > Spirochaetota > UBA6919 > CAYUUC01 > CAYUUC01 > CAYUUC01. The sequence goes on along the minus strand of CAYUUC010000333.1, from coordinate 2,665 downwards.
CTAACTTTTCTTCTATACTGGTTAATCTAGCGATGTTCTTCCTTAACTCATTGACATTGTCCAGAGTATCTATTTCCAATAAGGTTTTAAAATTATCATGTATTTGAATAAGAAGTTTATAATCTATACCAAATTTTGTTGCTAAGCAGTATTTTAGTGACTCCTCAGCACCTTTTATAAGAGGTTTATCATCAGACATAGAATCAAAATAAGATGCCATTGATAATATCGAATCCGGGAAATGTTTTCCATATGAGCGAGGACTAATATATACTTTTTCTTTCCTTTTGCCTAACTCTATTAGTAATTGGGAGACCACCTGGCTGGTGTATTCAGAAACTGATTTTAGTATTGTATTATCATTAGAGTATTTCTGATAATTCTTTCTTATCTTGCTATATGTTTGATGTAAAATGGAATGTATTTCTATCGGCTTTTCAAGATTATTTCTTCCCAGATTAAGTTTAACTATTTCCTTGATATCCTCACTCCTGACACCAGTTTGGAAATCAGGCACCGGGACCACAGCCAGGAATCTATCCATCAGAGCTTCGTCTAATTGGTTAGCAGAAGCATATGACTCGGGATTAGCTGTAGCTATTAATGAACGATAACTTAATGGCAATCCGAAGCAGGTCCTTTCTTCTAAAATCTCCAGCCACATGTTTTGGTTTTCCTTGCTGGCACGGGTTATTTCATCCACCACTATGGTTGATTTATCCCATATACTCCGTTTATGTTTGACGAAATCAAGTTTACCCGATTTCATGCTTTCTGGACTGGGTATCCCTGCTATGGAGATGAGGTCATCCTTGGTTGCATCGTAGAATACGAAGTTATCAACGCTGGTATCGTTTTGGTCTAAGGATGGGTTATCATAGAAGCCTTGAGAGAGTACCTTAGCTAGTTTAGTCTTTCCTGTTCCATGTTTTCCAATAAGCATAAAGTTTTTACTTAAAGCTATCATTGATATGATAACCGGTTCTATATCCTTGTATCCATAATTAATATGCTTTAATATACTGTCATTCATTTATAAATCCATATTAAAATTGATTGGTTTTCTATGTTTGTAACAACATATAATATACTACTAATCTATAAGCAACATTCAAAATATGATAAAAATAGATAAGATTATATGGATGGTGGGTTGGTTTTTACTATTTTATGGTATCAATGAGGTATCGAATAAGATGGAGTAGGTTTTTTCGTCGTAAGTAAATTCCACTATGATTTTCAGGTTTCTATCAGCAGACATATCTTCTATGGGCCAACTTATAAGGAAAGAAGACTGAACCATATATAGAGCGATTAAATAGAAGAAATCGTCAATTTTTTCATCTAGGTTGCCATTTAGGAATACTCCAGCTGTATTGGTGGTTATTCTTTTCATGCTCATTTCTGTCATAGGTGTTAGACTTTCATTCAAGGCATACATATTTATTGGAACAGATAGTTCATTCGCTCGATTAGAGAGGCTTATATTAACGGAGTCTTCATCATGGATAGAAATGATAAATCTTGGTTGTTTTTCAATGGATGTATCATGTGTTTCTATAAATTCAAAAGTTGATTGAAGTAATTCATTGGTACTTATTTTAGAATTGGGTTTTATAAAATCCATTATTTCATAGATATTGTCTGTGTTTAATTCGGCATTTATTATCCTTCCATCATTTTCATTGAAATATGTAAGATAGGTATGGAATCCTGGTGGTATAGATAGTAGGAATTGGATAACAGAATCAGTTAATTTGCTTAAATCGCCTGCTGTATAATATTTGCTTAGATTAATGGTGATGTATATCCGGGTCTCTTCTGTGTTGAGGGAATTAATGTCTATATCTGTATTATCGCTGTTGATTGTCTTGTAACCATCGGTAATGCTGACAAAATTAGGTTTACCCAGCTTTTGCGGTAGTACAACATCAAATTCTGTTAGGTGAACCACAATGTAATTTCTACCGTCCTTTTCTTTAACCATCAGTTGTGATGAGACCGGTCCATCAAATGGGTTGAAGTTCTGTACTGTATTTAAGGTGATTTCTTCTTCCTCTTCTTCAATCAATTCCAGTTCGCCTTCTCCACCTGTGATTTCTTCTTCTGTGATTGTCTCTTCTTCGGTGGATTCTACTTCCGGTAACTCATCGAATGTATTGTTAATGTCTTCAAGGGTTTCATCCAATTCCTCATCTGTTAAGGCGGAGTCATCTAAAAGGGAGTATCGGTCTTCTAGCTCCAATTGGATGTACTCATCTTCGGTAAGTTCGGCTATATCTTCATATTCGTAATCGACATCGTCTTCCTCATCTTCGACTTGTTGAGGTGTAACCGGAGTTTTACCTCCCAGCAATTCTTCTGCTCTTTTCCTTATTGGGTCTATGATTTCGTCTTTACCCATCTTATCTGATAAAAAGATGACTTTCTTACAGTAGATAACCATATTATCTTTCTTACCCCATTCATAGTAGGTCTCGGCTATCCTTAATAAGACATCAGCTAATAATCTGCTATATTCCAGGTATAGATTTGAATTGTTTATATTTTTAAGTAGATAATAATTATAGAAGTCCTCGTACTTTTTATATTCCTCTATTGCTTCTTCATATAGTCCCTGTTCTCTGTATTTATCAGCTTCATCAAGTGAAGCTTGAGCATTAGG
>CAYUUC010000332.1:0-3913 GCA_964447635.1 uncultured Spirochaetia bacterium | reverse complement strand
AATAATCGGCTAGGAATTTTAATTGATGCATAAATTTAACTGAATTGTTGTTTTGACTTAATCTCTGGACTCGATTCTATCATAGATTGTTAAACCTAACTGACCAACCACCAGAGGAATAAAACTCATTCCAAGCATAAATAACCAATAACTGCTATCTATAGTTGATACCTCCAATACATCCGAAAGACCAGGCATGAAAACAGCAAACACTATCAATACTGAACATAAAAGCAGTGCTCCCCATACCTTGGTGTTTCGGCTTACTTCATTGAATATTAACTTTGAGCTGGACTCACGCATATTGAATACATGCCAAAGTCTAGAGAAGGCTATACATAGAAAAGCCATGGTGTTGGCTTCTGTATCACTCAGACCGAACACATTCCACCCGATAAAGAAGACCGCTAGCACTACTCCAGCCAATAAGCCTCCATAGACGAATATTAGTATCCAATACTTACGGGTCATGATAGGTTCGTCTTTTGTTAGGTATCTCTTATTCATTATCTTATCATATTTCTCACCCATTCCTAAAGCAAGGGCGGGGAAGACATCGTTTATCGCATTAAGATAGAGTATCTGTAGGGGCAGTAAAGGTAGAGGTGTCCCCAATAGGGCGGCTATACCAACGATGATTATCTCTGCTATATTTCCCGATAACAAATATAGAACAAACTTGCGAATGTTGTTGAACACTATACGACCGTACTTTATCGCCAGAACAATTGTTGAGAATGCATCATCCTGTAGTATAATATCAGCAGACTCCTTCGCAACCTGTTCACCCCTCTTTCCCATCGCCACTCCGATGTCGGCTTTCTTTAGGGCTGGTGCATCATTGACCCCGTCACCTGTCATTGCTACAATTGAATCAGCCTCTTGATGGAGTGATATTAGATTGAGCTTTTGTTCTGGACTGGTTCTTGCGAAGATGTTGGTCTTTAACAGTCGTTCCTTTTCATCTTTAGAAAGCTCTTCCAAGTCTTTTACTTCATCCCCCTTTACTATAGAAGCGCTCTCATTCTCAATTAGATTAACTGCTAATCCGACATTCTTCGCAGTGGTTATTTGGTCACCGGTTATCATGATAACTCTTACCCCTGCTTTCTTACATTGGTCTATCACATCTTTTATGTTGTCTTTCGGGGGATCGAAAAGCCCAACCAGTCCTAGGAATTTCAAATTTTGATAGGGTTCAGTATCTTCATTATCAACGGTTTTAGTAGCCATTGCGAGTATCCGCAGTCCATCTTCGCCCATCTCATCGTTGACCTTGAGCCACTTGTCCTTTTCCTCTTGTGTCATCTGTTTTTCTACATCAACCCCTGCTATACTATTACATACATTGAGTACAGCCTGTGGTGCTCCTTTCACGGCTACCTTAATCCTATCATCTTTCATCTTATGATATGTTGCCATCATCTTTACTTCCGGGTCGAATGATACTTCCCTTACTTCCGGCTGGTTTTCCAATAGGTCTTCTCTGGTCATACCTATCTTCTGACCTGCTGATAGAAGGGCTACTTCCATAGGGTCGCCTAGTTCTGCTTCTTCCTTCTCTTCTTCTTCATCGGGCAATTCAGCATTGTTGCATAGAACACCTATTTCTATGGCTTGCCTCACCAGAGGTTTTTCGCTAAGGTGGTCTTCTGTTTTTTCATCACCCAGCTTCTCACGATAGCTTATATCACCATCGTCTGTTTGGATACGGTTCACTGTCATCTTATTTTCGGTGAGAGTTCCGGTTTTATCCGAGAATATGATATTAGTTGAGCCTAAAGTCTGAACAGCAGACAGCCTTCTAACCAGTGCATTTTGACTGGCCATTCGCTTCATACCGGTAGCAAAAGCGATTGTTGCAACCACTGCCAGTCCTTCCGGTATGGCTGCTACTATTAGAGCTACGGTAGTCTTAATCATAAGTAGTAATGCTTTACCGCCTACAAAACCCGATATCCCAGCTACAACAGAGATTATTAGTATCACCCAAATCAGTCGGCCAGATAGCTTATCCATTTGTTTCTCTATGGGGTCGGATTTGCTTCCTGACTCTTCAACCAGGGATGAGATTGTTCCAATCTCAGTATTCATACCGGTTGCGATGACTACACCTTCTCCTGTTCCTCTTGTGACTGCTGTCCCCTTGTATAGCATATTTGATCTATCTGCGAGGGAAGCATCTTCCTGGACTGGTTCTGTATTCTTTGATTGGGGGACAGATTCCCCGGTAAGGGCTGATTCGTTGGTCTGTAGCTTGGAAGCTTCAAAGAGCCTTACATCAGCCGGGATGAGGTCTCCACTTTCGATTAATAGAATATCCCCTGGAACGACCTCTTCAGCAGGTATTTCCATCGCTTCACCATTTCGTCTTACTTTACATGTTACCTTATCCATCTGCTGTAGGGACTTGATGGACTGTTCAGCCTTCATCTCAGTGAAGAATCCTATTAGTGCATTGATTAGAATGGCAATTCCGATGGCGATACCGTCTATCCATTGAGTGAAGGTGAATGATAAAAGCATAGCACCAAACAGTAACAACATGATGACACTTTTAAATTGTTCTAGGAGTATCATTAACCAACTACGGCCCTTTATCTTCCTTAGCATGTTTTTTCCATACTTTTCCCGCCTGGATTGAACTTCTTCCTCACTCAGTCCTTTTTCAGGATCTACTTGTATCTCTTTTATCACTTCTTCTGATGGGACGCTCCAGCTTTTGTTTAAGTTTTGCTTTATATCTTTCCTCTTTTCCTTACTTTCATGGTCATTACCTTCTGCTCTTTCTTTCAAATGTAGACCTCCTTTAATATTATTCAATGTCTGACTATTCAGTTATAAAGTAAATGATTCTTTAAATAAATCAAAATCATATTTGTTATAGGATATGCTAAACCATTATCTATATGGTTATTTGTTAATTTATACTCATTATTTGCTTATAGAGCCTTTCAGCATCATCCTTTCTGCAAAGCTCATTCCCTTCCGTTATCACCGCTGCAGAACCGGAAGCTACTCCATAAACCACCGCTTCATCCACACTCCTACCGGAGGCTAAGCTAAATACAATACCTGCAGTCATACTGTCGCCAGCGCCTACCCGGCTTCTTATTCGGACACTCGGGGCTCTCATCCGCTCCATTCGGTCTTTCGTTACATACAGAATTCCACCTGCACCCAGTGATAGGACGAATACATCACATATTCCTTTATCTATCAAGTTCTTCGCCGCTTTCTCCTGTTGTTTTTCATCGGTGATGTCCTCCTTGGTTATTTCCTGAAACTCTCTCATATTTGGTTTGATAAGATAGGCTTTCTCTTTTTCCAATGCACATTTTAACGAATCACCCGAAGTATCAAGTATGAACTTAGCACCTATGTCCTGGGATATACGACTGAGTGTGGCATAGAAGTCATCAGGGATGGGTGGTGGGATACTTCCACTGCCAACGATAAAGTCAGGTTTCGGTGATATTTGACGGATTCTTTCTAGGAAACCTTCATACTCATCTGACTTCATATCCGGTCCAGGCATGGCAAATCGGTACTGCTCACCGCTTGACTTTTCCAAGACCATGAAATTCCCTCTGGTAATGTCTTTGATTTTGTATGGTTGGTTCTCGACTCCTTCTTTATCCAGCAAGCTTTTAAGCATATCTCCATACGCCCCGCCTGATGTGAATATCGCAATGGATGAACCACCTAGTTTAGTTATTGCTCGGGATACATTAATGCCTCCACCACCCGGTTGATAATCAGGTATATCGCATCTCAGTTTCTTATTCGGGGTGATGTTTTCTGTGGATGAGTTGATATCGATTGTAGGGTTTATGGTTACAGTTAAGATATTTTTCATGTTTAAGAGTTCTCCTTTCCTTTATAAAATAAGGGCTTTTATCCTTTTTCCTGA
>CAYUUC010000331.1:0-3916 GCA_964447635.1 uncultured Spirochaetia bacterium | reverse complement strand
CAGTTATTTAAGAAAAACAAAACTTTTAGTATTTTTTATAATAACTCACAACTTGTTAATATGTTAACCAATTAAAAACAAATTTTTATTAAAGGATATAGTATGGATGTATTAAAAGTCCTATTTGTTTGTGTTCATAATTCAGCAAGGTCTCAGATGGCGGAAGCGTATCTAAATAAGATAGGTGGCGATAGGTTCAAAGCAGAAAGTGCCGGATTGGAGCCGGGAAAGTTAAACCCTATCGTGGTTGAAGCCATGAAAGAGGATGGGATTGACATTTCAGGGAAAGAAACCAATAGCGTATTCGATTACCTAAATGAAGGTAGGGAATATGATTATGTCATAACAGTGTGCGATGAGTCCAGCGGAGAAAGATGTCCCATATTCCCTACTCCTAGCAAAGACCTTCATAGGCTTCATTGGGGATTCCCCGACCCTTCAAGCTTCTCCGGCACTCATGAGAATAAGTTAAAGCGGGTAATCGAAATAAGAGATGATATCAAGAAGATGGTTTCTGAATTTGTTAAAAATAACAATTAAAATAAACATTTTGTTTTTTGGAGGTTTAATAATATGGATAATGATTATGCTTCAGAATTAAAAATCGGTATGTGTACCGATTCATCCAACAGTTTGAACGGTTCTTTCCTGTTTTCCACTTGGGAAGGACTTAAAAAAGCTAAAGAACATCTCGGTATTAAATACACAGTAATGGAAGCTAAGAATGACCTTGATTATAAACCTATGCTCGATTGGTTTAGTAACAAGGATTATGGATTAGTCTTCGCTGTCGGTTTTATGATGACTAAATCTTTAAAAGAAATCAGTCATAAATATAGAGACACCAATTTCGTTATCATAGATGATTATTTCAAAGATATGCCACTTAATGTAACTGCTATCACTTTTAAAGAACAGGACGGGTCATTCCTGGTTGGATATATAGCAGGGAAGATGAGTAAAACTGGTAAAGTGGGTTTTATTGGTGGTTTCGATATTGAGCTTATCAACAAGTTCCAATACGGATTTATGGCTGGGGTAAAAAGTGCTAATCCTGATGTTGAAATCATCGTAAAAATTGCTAAATCTTTCAATAATGAGTATGCTGGTAAATTCATCGCAAAAGACTTGTACGAGCATGGCTGTGATATACTATATCATGCCGCTGGTAATGTTGGTAGAGGTATCATCGAATATGCTAAGGAAAAAGATAAAATGGTTATTGGAGTAGATAGTGACCAAAATTTCCTCGCTCCTAATAATGTTATCACTTCTATGATAAAAAAAGTCGATGATGCTATATTCGATACCATTAAAGATTTCATCAATGGTGAATTTACCAGCGGACAAATCCTAAAATATGGATTAAAGAAAGGTCTTATCGATATCGCTCCTACCTCTAATAAGAATGTATCTAAAGACATATTGGATAAAGTTGAAGAATTAAAACAAGATATTGTCCATGATAAAATTACTCCCCCTGTTAACCAAAAAGAATATGAAAGATTCCTTTCAAATAAAGGGATAGAAATTAAAGAGACTAAGCGTAAGAAAAAAGTTTTATTCTTATGTACCCATAATGCAGCAAGGTCTCAGATGGCAGAAGGCTTTATAAAACACTATTATGGAGATATATACGAACCATATAGCGCTGGTATCACCAAAAGAGAAGTTAATCCATATGTAATACAGGCTATGGATGAAATCGGTATCGATATAAAAAACCAATATTCAAAAGAAGTGGGACTGTTTACTGACCAAAGCTTCGATTATGTGGTTACGGTATGTGATTTCGCCAAAGAGAACTGCCCGGCTTTCACCGGAAATATCGATAGAATGATGCATCACAGCTTTAAAGACCCCGCTAGTGTGGACGGTACAGAAGAGGAAAAAATGGAGTTCGTTCGTAAAATCAGAGATGAGATTAAGGAATGGATTGACGAAACATTCGGAAATAATTATTAATACTCTCCCAAAAAATCTTCTATTTTACCGTGACTGGTTTTATCTATCAATATTTGTTATTCTTATATTATCTTATCTAGATTAAGGGGATATTTTTTATGAAAAAGATACTTGATAGATTAATCTTTGCTATTGCGGTAATAAGTATAATTATAGAAGTGGTCTTCCTTATATTAAAAGCAGTTAACGATAAACCTTTCCCTATGATTATAGGAATCCCTTCTGGCTTTATATATATCGTAGCATTTCTTATTGTTGGAATTTCAGCTTTAGTTAAAAATAGATTCTTCAACCACTTATTCGTTTATATTAGTTCTGTGGGGGGATTAATACTCGCTACCTTTATTAGTTCCAAACATATACTTGGTATAGCTAATTGTTCAATGCTGGGTGCTTTACCCCTTTGTTACCTTTGGGTGATTGCTTTTGCCGGGATAATTGGGATAAAGATTATTGGTTATAATCGCATGGTTTAATTTATCTTATTCAATATGGGCTATGTAATATGAAAATAAAATTTATAATTATGTTATTGCTCTTTATTATGTTTTCCAATTGTTTGGTAACAACAAGTGACTCTGGCGATGCCGGTGACTCTAGCGATGCCGGTGATAGCGGTGATGATGGCGATGTAAGTGATGGTGTTAATTGGATTATGTCTACTTCGGGTGCTTGGGAGAATAGAGCTGGTCATATAAGTGTGGTTTTCGATGATACTGATGATGATATAGATAATCCTAAAATGTGGATGATGGGTGGAGCTAAAGATTCCTCTACTTTATTAAATGATGTATGGTATTCCGAAGATGGGGTCAATTGGATACAAGCTACTGATAATGCAGGATGGGCAGAAAGATGGTGCTTTTCTGGAGTGGTTTTCGATGATACTGATGATGATATAGATAATCCTAAAATGTGGGTTATGGGTGGACAAAGCAGTGGTCTTGGATATCTGAATGATGTATGGTATTCCGAGGATGGAACTAATTGGACACAAGCTACTGATAATGCCCAGTGGAGTATTAGGTATTCTCATTCATGTGTGGTTTACGATAATAAATTATGGTTAATTGGTGGTTATAACGGTAACACATATTATCAGTATGATGTATGGTATTCCGAAGATGGGGCTAATTGGATAGAACAACCTATAGTTAACGGATTCGGAGCAAGATATTCTCATTCATGTGTGGTTTTCGATAATAGTGATGATGGTATAGATAATCCTAAAATGTGGATATCAGGCGGGTTTGATGAATCCCTTCTATATAGGAATGATGTATGGTATTCCGAGGATGGGGCTAATTGGATACAAGCTACTGATAATGCCGATTGGTTTATCAGGTCTTATCATAGTAATATTGTATATGATAATAAAATGTGGGTTATGGGAGGTGGAGATTTAAATTGGGGAAACACTGATATCCTATATTACAACGATGTATGGTATTCCGAGGATGGTGCTAATTGGATACAAGCTACTGATAATGCTGATTGGTCATCTCGTTTATACCATTCTTTAATTGTTTTTAATAATAGGATGTGGATAATAGCCGGAGCTATAGACATTGGAGTTAGTGATTCGCTTAATGATGTCTGGTATTCAGAGTAATAATTAAAGTTGATGTTTTTCGGAGATGATACCCCATGAGAATTCCGAGAACCTATTTATTCCTATTTTAAAACCTATCTTTTCTAGGTAAGCTTTACATCTATCAATCATCCAGAAGAACTCATCATAAATAGCTTTTACGATATCATTCCTTCCTAATAATCGATACTTGGATATGGTTTCCTTTTTTTTCTCTTCGGTTTCAAACATAAGGTCGGTAAATATTGCTTTACCGTTTACTTTCAGATTATCGTTTATATAATCGAATAGTATAAACTTTTCTTCTTCGGTTAAGTGATGTATAGAATAGGTACTTACAATATAGTCGAATTTTTCGGT
>CAYUUC010000330.1:0-3931 GCA_964447635.1 uncultured Spirochaetia bacterium | reverse complement strand
TAGATGAGAATACAATTAAAATAAATGATGTTACAGATTTAGTAAGAAGGTTGATGAGAAAGGATAAAAAAAGTTTTATTCAGACTTTAGATGAGAATGATGTTGTTTTTCCTTCCGAGCTAAACATTATGGATACAGGAAAAGTCAAAGATGAGGATAGTATTACCCAAGAAGAGGAAATTGTTATAGACAATGATAAAGAGCGGTTAAAATTGGATAAAAAAACTGATAAAACACCATCAAAAAAAGAACAAACCGGTTTCCAAACCAAAAGCATTACTAGCCAATTTATAAAAGTAGATATCAAAAAGATTGATGAATTAGTAAAACTAGTCGGAGAAATGGTTATAGGGTATTCCCAAATGATACAATCAATAACAGAATTAATACCATCAAGCTGGGAACAGACTGATATATATTCCACTGTGGAGAGTTTTCATCGAACCATAAGAGATATCCAGGATAAGGTCATGAAAGTACGAATGGTTCCCATCGGTCCGACTTTTGCTCAGTTTAAACTATTAATAAGAGATTATGTAGCACAGTTAAACAAAAAAGTGAAGTTAGAACTATATGGAGAGGATACGGAATTAGATAAAAGGGTAATCGAGATGATTTCAGACCCTCTTAGACATATGGTAAGGAATTCAGTAGACCATGGGATTGAAAGTATAGAAGAAAGAATAGACCAGGGGAAACCAGAAGTCGGGACAATCAAGCTAAATGCTTATCATGAAGAAGGTAATATGGTTATCGAGATTATCGATGATGGTAGGGGATTGAATAAGGATATAATACTGAAAAAGGCTATAGAGAAGGGACTCTATGACCCAAAAGTAGAATCTATTACAGATGATTCAGATATATTTAATTTCATCTTTGAACCTGGTTTTTCAACCGCAGAGGCTATATCTGACCTTTCAGGTAGAGGTGTTGGGATGGATGTTGTAAAAAACAATATAGAGAGTCTTCGCGGGAAAATATATGTAGATTCTGAAGCTGGAATAGGAACAACATTTAAAATAGCCCTACCTTTAACTGTATCAATTATCGATGGTATGATATTTAGAGTAGGCGATAAGCTGTTTATTTTACCATTATTATCAATAAATGAACTTATAAGACCTGAAGACAAAATGATAAAATTAGTGGAGGGTCGTTCAGAAGTGGTTAACCTTAGAGGTGAATTCATCCCTATGTTAAAACTTTATGAGGAATTCTCTATATCAGCAAACATAAAAGACCCAACCCAAGCAATTATGCTTATTATTGAGACTGAAGGCAGGAAATATGGAATAATGGTTGACGAGTTAGTAGGACAACAACAAGTGGTTATAAAACCCTTAGACCAGATGTTCGAGAAGGTAAAAGGTATAACTGGAGCGAGTATATTAGGTAATGGTAAGGTGGCACTTATATTAGATGCCCCAACATTGATCCGCTCTAGCTCAGTAAAATCAATCACAATTTAAAATAAATTGATTTATTAATATAAAGGAGGAATCTTTGGAAGAATCCTTAAATAATCAGAAAAAAGATATACCAGAACATTCTAAATTGTTAGAATCCGGTTCTGAAAAAGATATAAAAGCGTATATAAAAGAGATTAAGAGACAGATAAACTCTGCTAAGGAAATACAATACAGTATTTTACCAGATAATCTCCCACCATGGAATTGTATCAAGTTTGCAGCTAGATATTTAGCGATGGATGAGATTGGTGGTGATTATTATGATACTTTCAAAATCAAAGGTGATCGATTAGGTCTAATCATGGCTGATGTCTCCGGACATGGTATCCCAGCTGCATTGGTTACTACTATGGCTAAAGTAGCCTTTGCCACACATGGACAGAGGAATACATCAACAAAGGAATTATTGTATAATGTAAATAAGGATTTAACAGCTCTTATCTCTTCTACCGGATTTTACATGACTTGTTTTGCATTAAATATTGATAAAGACTTAAAAGTGAGATATACGAATGCTGGTCATCAAAAAGCTATTTTATACAGAGATGAAACTGATACTTTCGAATATCTCGATACAAATGGTTTATTCCTGGGAGTCTTTGATGATGCAGGTGAGACCTATGAAGAAGACGAAGTCCAGCTTTATCCTGGAGATAGAATTATCCTTTATACTGACGGAATTGTCGAGACTATGAATAAAGATAAAGAGGAATATGGTGAGGAACGCTTCGAGGATATGATACGCTTCTCTTCAGCTTTAGAAAGTGAACAGGTTGCAGATTTGGTGATAGATGATATCAAGACTTTCTCTGAAGGAGCTAGAATGCGGGATGATGTATCAATACTTGTATTAGAGGTAGAACTCCGTTATAAAAAGTATCTAGATAAGGTAGAAGAAGCGGAAAAATATCGTAATGAAGAGCAGATGTCTAAATGGAGGAAGTCTTTAGAGGAAGCGGTTAGAATTAATCCGGATAGTTTAAAGTCAAGGAAATCATTAGCCAGTTATTATATCGAACAGAAGGAGTATGAAAAAGCTCTAAAACATCTTAAATATTATGTAGAGAAGAACCAGGAAAGTCCTTATATTTATACTTTGTTAGGATTTTGCCACTTTAAACTTAATAGAACTAGCAAGGCTATCAGCACAACGAAGAAAGCATTACATATTCATTCAAAATATCAGGAAGCTTTACAAAACCTCGCCTTTTTCTACATTAAAGAAAAGGATTTTAATGAAGCTAAAAAATACATCCAAAGGTTAAAAGATATAAATAAGCATAATCCAGTAATAGAATCATTAGAAAAGTTAATTAAATAATCTTTTATGTTTTCTATAAGTTTTCCAAAATCTTGTATGGCATATCGTCAAGATTACTCTCAATCATAACAGCATTCATATCCATAGCCGCTTTTGGCATTCCATAGATTAGACAGGAGTCTTTATCCTGAGCAATGGTTATACTTCCCAGCTCTTTGAGTTTAAACATACCTTCAGCCCCATCCTTACCCATTCCAGTTAGTAAAATGGCTATGATCTTTTTCGCTGTTTCTTCGTTATTAATGGATTTGAATAATACATCAACCGAAGGTTTACAGCTATTAACTGGTGGGGATTCTTTTATGGTTATATATGAGTTATTACCTGCTGTTTTTATCTCGATGTGTTTACCACCTGGTGCTATATAAACATTATTCCTTTTAATCTCCATACCTTCTTCTGCTTCTAAAACATCGAAATCATATATAGAATTTAGTCTTCCTGCCCATGCTTTGGTGTAGTTAGTTGGCATATGTTGTACAATAACGATAGGAGGTATTTTTGATGGGAATTTATTCAGAATTTTAGATAAAGCTTCAGTTCCTCCAGTAGAACTTCCTATTAAGATGATCTTATTAGTAGATTCTAAGGCTTCACCATAATTGCGGATAATATTATCACGAATTTTCTTAATTTCATTTGTTATTTTTTTCTTAATTGTTGAATAATTTATAGAGGTGTCTATCTTACTCACTTTCTTTTTAGATGCGTCTTTTATTTTCTTTATTAGAATATCGGAAATGTTTTTATATTCCTCAAAACTGCTTGTTAAAGGTTTAGCGAGATAATCCACAGCTCCAAGCCTAAGAGCAGTCTCAGTAGCATATGTCCCTTCAGAGGTGTAGGAGCTAAACATGACCACTGGGGTGGGGTAGTTCTTCATAAGCTTTTCTAAAAACGTTAAACCATCTATTCCGGGCATGGTTATATCCAAGGTTACTACATCAGGTTTTGTTTTTACGATGAGCGGGGCTGCTTTATGGGCATCTCCTACACTCTCGATAATTCTGATATCTTCGGTTTGGGAAATAATCTTAGTTAGGAATGTTCTTACGGTTTCAGAATCATCAATAATCAATAATTTGATTTTTTCTTTACTCATTATATACCCCTACATTACTCCTAATATTTTTAATGT
>CAYUUC010000329.1:0-3936 GCA_964447635.1 uncultured Spirochaetia bacterium | reverse complement strand
CTGAGCATCAAGAATTTCCATCGCCTCATCATGACACTTATTGCTATCATAACCGCAATCAGCAATCACATATCTTATTTTCAAGTCTCCAAGAATATCCCTCAAATCTGAAAACAATCGAAAAGTAAACTCACTTTCTCTTTTGTTCGCTTTGGATACGCAAAATGCTATTGGAAGCTCATCATCACTTTTTTGATAGGTATTATCTTTTTTGTTTATTACTTTCATAGTTTTTCTTATTTTGTCATTCATAGATAGTGCCTGTTGTGTTTTTTATCTAAAATAAAAGCACTATCTTTTTTTTCAAACAGCTTTTTACTACTTTTTTCAAATATTCTAAATCTGTAAACTCTTTAACAAAAGCAGTTTTTTATAGTATGTTAGAATCACTAAAATATTAAATTTTGTTATATCTTATAAAAAAATCATATTGTTAAGGATTTATATTATGATTGAGATACCCAAAATTATACCGCTGATACTGACATTTAAGGCTATCATGCCGATAAATAAACTTCCCTTATTCAAAGGAGCACACTGGTATGCTCTTTTCAGGGCAATAATACAAAAACACTATCCTGACTTTAACAATCTTGAGGATTACCCATTATGGCTACAGATATTGGATACCGGTCATTTATCTTACGAAGAAGGTGATAGGATAAATATAAGCTTGAGTTTCCCTTATAAGTATTCTGAAGTAATCTACGATATGCTGGATAGTTTCAACTCCTATGAATTATTGGGAGGACATTTCCAGCCGTCAGTAACAATCGAACTCGAACAGATAACCCATAGGATTGACAATAATGGACATCACCTTACCTATGAAGTAATAAAGGATGAAGTTACGGCTCTATGTGAGACTGACCAATGCACCCTCCACCTATATTCCCCGCTAAGGTTGAAACGACCGGAAGGCTACAAGATAAAGGGTCATAGATACTATGATATGTCATTGTTAGATGTGAAAAATAATAAAGACAACCGTATTATAACAGATAAGCTCATTCAATCTATAAGACAAATTGACAAAAGTAATTTATCTACTATTAATAATATGAAAATATCATCATCTGGTCTTATATGGCTTGATGTACCTTATGGTAAAGATAGAAAGGCAAAGACTCTAGGTGGTGTGGTGGGTAAAATCCGTTTAACAGGGGATATAACGGAGGAGATGTCGCACTTACTGGTAATTGGTCAGCATCTTGGCATCGGTAATAATCCCGCTTTTGGCTTCGGCTTCTACAACCTACCCGAAACAGATGATTCACAACAGATAAAACCCCTTCAGAAAGATAGAACAATGTATGAAGAAGTAGTAAACTTCTCAACGATAAAAAAAAAATTAAACAATGTTAGAAATTATCCTGTAGGAAGTGATGGTGTAACGATTGATGATTTAAAGTTTGCGGGTGATCATTTTATAAACGATCTTATAGAAAGAATAAACACCAATACATATGTCCAGGAAAAACCTAAAATCTGTCATATACCAAAGAATGAAGGTGGATTTAGGAAAATAATGATACAAAGCGTAAAAGACAAACTGATCCATAAAATCATAGCAGAAAAGATAAGTCCAATCATAGACAAATTATTATCTCGTTCAGCATATGCTTATAGAAAAGGAATAAGAAGGAAAAAAGCGGTAATTGATATTAGAAACTCATTCTATAAAGGTTATGACTGCGGAATAAAAGCAGATATTAGCACTTTCTTCGATTCTGTAAAGATAGATATGTTAGAATCTATCCTAAAAGGATTAATACCATTTGATCCAATCGTAGAATTAACCCTTAAACTAATAAAAGGGGCTACAAGTGAGTTTGGAAAAGGTATCCCTCAAGGTAGCCCTTTATCTCCTTCATTGAGTAATCTGTATCTTGATTCATTCGATAGAGAAATGATAAGGAATGGGTATCGCTTCTTCAGGTATTGTGATGACTTTATCTTGCTTACAAATGACAGTATGGATATAAACAAACTGTTAAACTATGTTGAAGAAATGCTGGAAAAGTACGGATTAACTCTTAATGAGAATAAAATTGAGATTATCACCGGCGATAAAGATATAACATTTTTGGGATTTACTATCAGTAATGGAAAAATCGTTAAAAATGAAAAAAACAGATCTATATATAAAAGCGGTGAATGGAGTAATTCAACTGTTAAAGGTAATAATGAAGATATATCGGTCTATCTTACATGGGGAAGTGGTAGTGTCTATTCTGATGGTAAAAACCTTATAATGAAACGAAGCGAGAAGAAAAAAGAAAGCATTGATTGGAATAGGATAAAACGTGTTTTAGTTATAGGAAGGGCTACATTCAGCAAAGGTGTCATTTATCGGTGTATTAGAGAAGAAGTGCCGGTTACATTCTTTGACATCACAGGCAGGACTAAATCTCATCTTTTACCATACCGGCATAGTTATTCTTGGATTTCTCAAAAACAGAAAGACAAAAGTAAAGATAAGGACTTTTGCTTATCATTCGCGAAGGAAACTGTTTCTACTAAGATAAATAATTACTTTGTCTTGCTAAGAAGAAGCGGAACAAAAGTGGACAAATTGAAAGAACTGTCCCGTAAAATCTATGAGTTGCAGGGTTTTGATAGTATAAGAGGAGTTGAAGGGACAGCCGCAAGGATTTATTTTTCCCACTTCGCTAATCTTGTCCAACCGTTCGAATTCACAGAAAGAGTATATCACCCACCGAAAGGAGAAGTCAATTCCCTGCTTTCTTTCGGTTATACTTTACTATACAATCGTATCGCATCCATAATAAGGGAGAATGGTCTTGATCCAAGAATCGGCTTCTTTCATATAAACAGAGGAAGGCATTATGCACTCGCATCTGACTTGATGGAGCCTATGAGACATATTATCGATAGATTGGTGTTAGCATTGATACACAGGAAAGAGATAAAGAAGGATGACTTTTATGAAAGGAAAATGTACGGAACAAAAGTTCACTATCTAAAAAATAAAGCTTTTAAAAAAGTTATAAGCAAGTATGAGAAAACCTTAGCATCCACCTTCACTTATAACAAAAAGAAAATATCATATAATAACTATATTGATAGAATGGTGGAAGATTTCGTAAGGTCTATTAAGTTAAATATTAAATTTAAAATGTTAAGGATAAGGTAATATGACTTATATTGTTATATACAGCGTAAAAGATGATCAAGTAAGAAGAAGGCTAAATTCATTCCTTCGAAAAAACGGAATGCGTTTAATGAGAGCTACATTTATTGTAGAAAAGAAAAAACATGCTTTTGTCCGGTTTCGGGATTCACTAGCTGAGATAGTCGGAAATACCGGGGAGATAGTTATATTAAGGCAGTGTAGAGGTTGCAAAGATAAAGCAATTGAATATGGAAGAAAAAAACATAAAAGATTTTACATTTTGTAAATGTTTTATTAAATTTAAGGTAATTGCGAGAGTGATTTTTGCAAAAAATGTCACTTTCGCATGGATCTTTAGAAATGCGCTTTGATAAACCAATTACAAGCTCATTAACCAACTAACTAAATGTGAAAATCCGAAATCACTCTCGCATTACCTCTGAGTGGGTGATTGACGGTTGAGGTTCGACGCTAATTTTACGATTTTTCGGAAGTTCGACCATAGTTTTTTGGAGGTTCTCGCATTTCGAAGATTCCAGCCTGTATAGAAGCGGATCTACGACCCCGCTGTTACAATGAGTGTTAGATCTGGCACGATTACGACAAAATACTACCATTATTACTATTATTTTCTTCATAGTTACAATGAGTGTTAGATCTGGCACGATTACGACTTTAAAACAACTATGAGATTTATATATTCTGTTACAATGAGTGTTAGATCTGGCACGATTACGACAATATGATCAGGGAGTTCTTCGATATTTTCTTTTGCAGTTACAATGAGTGTTAGATCTGGC
>CAYUUC010000328.1:0-3956 GCA_964447635.1 uncultured Spirochaetia bacterium | reverse complement strand
GAGATATAAAAGAAGTAAACTATTTAGATAATCTTAATATTGGTTTAATGGAAATCCTTATTGATACAGATGATACATCATTATATAACATAATTAAAGAATCAGTTACTGATTATATTCTTGATAGAATGGTTGAATTAGAAAACTATACCTTTCCCAACGAAATTATCCTCGCTACTAAAGATACATCAAGCATTACTTATAATCAAAATTCAGCTCAGCAAAAATCATATCAGCTTTTAGAAAGTGAATTAGTAGAAGAGGATGAAGAAAATCAAGAAGAAGAAACAAACGATGAAGACAATAATAACAAAAGAAATAACAATGATAACCAAGGTAAAAATGATAATAATGGAAATAAAGGAGAAGGTGAAAAATCCAATAATGAAAGACAAGATAACCAAGATGATGAACGGGAGGATCAAGAATCCAAAACTTATAATGATATAACAAATGAACCACAATCTTATAATATTCTAACCATTGATGATATTACATTAGAATCATACATAGGAGAAATATTCGGTAAAGATGTAGCTGAAATTAAAAAAGAAGATTCCATAACTTATTCACTTAATGTCCCGGATAATGTTATCAAAGCAGATTCAATTAACATTGAAGACTTTGAAAATTTAACAGTTTTAAAATCAAAGTTAATGAATATAAATAAAGATATAGTGATTAGTAGTTTGGTTAGTGTAAAATCGGATTTAATAAATATTACAATAGTATTATTCAACAATATTTCTTTACAGTTTATTGATGTATTAAATTTTTCAATAAATTTAGAAGAATATCTAATTGGTAACATATCTATAGAAAATCTAATATGGAATAAATTAAAAAATGTTTTTTTTGGAAACAGGTTAGCATCCTTAGAGATAATTACAAATATAGATAATGTATTAGTATATATTGATGAAAAATTTTATGGTAGAACTAAAAAAGGAAAAAATGGTAAATATTCTATTGATATTGGAAGTATTCTATCTGGAAGTCATAAAATAAGACTTGTGAAAAATGATTATGAAAAAATTGAAGGTTACTTTTTCCTAGAAAAGGGCGAGCATTCAATATTAAATTTAAAATTAATAGAATTAAAATCAAAATCAAATATAATATTAAACATAGACCAATCCAACTCTGATGTCTGGCTAGATATGGATTATATTGGAAATATCAAGGATGAAGAAATATTTATAATCCCAAATGTAGTAGAAGGAGTTCATAAGATTAGAGTAGAAAAAGTTGGATATAACCCTTCAGTTCATAAAGTGGTTATAGATGGAATAAACGATAAGGAACTGGATATTAGACTTAGTTTATATAATGAGAACTTATTTGACCCTGATTATAGGAGTTCAAAATTTAGCTGGTATTCTGATGTATTTATATATGGAAGTTTAATATCATTAGGAGCTACTATTGGTCTTTATTATCATTTTAACACCTATGATGATGAACTTTATAGTTTGGATAATGATTTTAGACTAGCAGATGTGAGGAACAATTATCTAAATACACAAGCTTGGAGAGATGGAATATCCACATTGACTATTCTTAGTATTATCGGTGCTATTACATTTAAATGGATAGAACTAGAGCAGAGAAATATCCAAATAGGTGCTACTGGTGAATATATACCTATTGATACTTTATTTTATTTACTACCAGATAATAAAGAAAATCGATTAATCATAGGTTTCAATTTATCATACTATTTTTAATAATATACTATTATGGAAGAAAAGAAAGTATTAATTTGCCCTAAAATAAGTAAATATGAATGGGATCTACATAAATACAAATACAGCCATAAAGAACTTATAGAAGAATATAAGAAAGAAGGAGTAGATTATGAGTATATTCTTCAGAGTCATGAAAGGCAGTTGCAATCTCGAGCCTTATCTAAAGAGATATTCCCAAATGCAATGATTGTTCAAAAGGAAAACCTAACCAAAGAAAAAGTCAAACAGGTTGATATAACAATAGCTTTAGGTGGTGATAATCATTTTCAATATGTATCTCATTTTATAGAAGATGGATTAATGTTTGGTATAAATTCAGATTATTTATCATCTGAAGGTGTATTACTATCCTCTACTACTAATAATATAGAAGAAGTAAAGAGGAGGTGTGACCAGAATGAATATCAAATTGAAAAATGGACTAGAATTAACATTATTTTAAATAATAAATTCATTGCAAGAGCAACATGTGACGTATTCATAGGAGAAGCTGAGAGACATTTAACTTCTCGGAATATTATCTTTTATAAAGGTTTAACCAGACAACAAAAATCATCAGGAATATTGGTTTCAACAGGTTCAGGTTCCACAGGTTGGTTTAGTTCAGCATCAAGATTTTTAAATGAAGAATCTGTATTTGATCCTAAATCAGACTATGCTAAATTCATAGTTACTGAACCATATAAAGGATCATTAACTGATTATACATTAATCTCTGGTAAAATTGATAAAAAGCATCACCTTAAAGTTAATTCTTTAAACAGTGATAAAGGGAAAATAATAGCAGATAGCTTAGAACAATTTAATTTTAGTAGAGGAAGTTTTGTTGAAATCGAAATTTCTGATACACCCTTGAATGTGGTTACTTTTCCGTAATAATATTGATATAATTACCGAATTATTTTTTTATGTTCTTACTAAATATTATTTTTATCCTCATAGAGAATAACAAAATTGGGGGTAAAAATTGAAAGACGAAAACATTACAATCTTCTCTGGAAGAGCCCATCCAGGTCTTGCCCATGAAATTGCCAATAAATTAGATACAGAATTAGGAAAGATTAGGGTGCTAAACTTTTCTGATGGAGAGATTCATGTTCAAATAGAAGAAAGTATAAGAGGGAAAAATGTCTTTATAGTTCAACCAACATGTTATCCAGTAAATGAAAATTTGATGGAATTATTAATTATAATCGATGCTTGTAGAAGAGCTTCAGCAGAACAGATTACAGCTATCATACCATACTTCGGCTATAGTAGACAGGATAAGAAGTCTACTGGTAGAGAACCGATATCAGCTAAACTGGTTACAAATCTATTATATACCTCTGGAGCAGATAGAATCGTATCAGTAGATTTACATGTACCTCAGATACAAGCTTTCTTTGATAAGCCTTTTGATCATCTTACCGCTTTTGCTTTAATAACCAATTATTTCAAGAATAAGAATTTAGTCAATCCAGTCATAGTATCACCAGACGCTGGTAGAGCTAAGATAGCGGAAAAATTTGCTTCCCGTTTAGGTTATCCAATGATTATTATGCATAAGACCAGGAAGGGTATTGGAGGAAAAGACGTGTCATTAACCGGGATTATTGGTGACCCAAGAGATAAAACCCCAATAATCTTTGATGACATTATGGCTGGTGGTAGTGTTGTAAATCAGGCTCTATCATTACTTGAGAATGGTTGTAGAGAAGAGATATATTTTGCTATTAGTCATCCGATATTAATAGGAAAAGCAATAGAAAGACTCTCTCATCCGGCAATTAAAGAAGTGTTAGTTACTAATAGTGTTCCGGTAAGAGATAAGCAAAAATTGCTACCAAAAATTAAGATTCTATCATTAGCTGATTTATTGGCTGATGTTATATACAGGATTGAGAATAATATTTCAGTGAGTGAAGTATTCCAGAGTGTTGAATTGGATTTTCCTGTTTAATAATTTTCAAAATCATGTATTATAAAAGGGTCATTAATAATACTTTGGTAAATGTCTTTATCAATATCCGAATTTCTTAATATATTCTCATATTTCCTTAAATATATATTACTTTTATCAAGATTAGAATTAATAACCATATAAGCTATCAATTCTTCTTTATAATTACTATTCATTAATTTAATTATATTTGGATTAATTTCGATATCGTTTCTTAAGTTTAGTCTATATTCTTCGTTACCACTTTCATTATCCTGATTAAGTGT
>CAYUUC010000327.1:0-3996 GCA_964447635.1 uncultured Spirochaetia bacterium | reverse complement strand
ATATTTTATATATTCGATTTTAATTATGTTAGATTTATTGTAAAATAGGGTTAATAAATAAAATGAAAATTAAAGTAGGCTTTATATTAATCATGGTTATGTCATTAATATCACTATCTACATGCACCACCATACCCATAGCAAGAGTAGAAGAATTCATTGGAAACTTTGAGTGGGAGATAAAAAATATCATCAATGATGAAACTTCCAAACATCTTTATAATTCTGCCGAGATAATTGATATATCTATAGACGGAAAAACCCTGGTGGTGGAAACACAGTACTCATATGAAGGGGATAAAGTTATTATGAGGTTATATAATTTTAAGCCGTCGAGATGTAAACTGTTTATAAGCACTTATAATGAAAGATATCCTAAAAACATAATAGAATTCCAATCCTTGCTACTCGTAGGTAAGGATATAGAGTATACGCTAAATGAAAATGAAGAGATCATCGGATTAAATTTTATAAGAGATATCTCTCTAGATAGAGTAGTAGCCGAAATCATATGGTTATATGATACTCTTGTCGAATTCAAGATTGTTTTTAATATTATAGAGGTATCTTACATACAATGGAATAACTCGGATATAGCAATAAATTTTTATTAATGAAGGCTCGGATAGTACAATAAAATGAGGATGATTTTAATTTTATTAAAAATAATTAATTTTTTAAGGAGTAAGATTAATGAAAAGTAAGTTTGTATCAATTCTAGCAATTACCTTCTTTATGATAATAGCACTGGGTTGTACCGTAGCAGTAGCTCCGGTCAATACTCAAAGCGGGGAGATAAACTGGGCTTTCCTCCTCAGACAGGAGGTCATGGGTGTAAAAGTTGCGGTACCTCTATTTAATGATAGTGCCGAAGTCGACGTCGTCGAATACGAGGGTGATAATGTTATCTTCGTAGCATCAAAGATGTCCGAAAAGGACAGCAAGATAGGTATCCGATTTACACACTTCGGAAAACTAAGCTGTAACTTCGATGTATATATAATGAATGAAGAGAACGATGTCGGATTAAAAGGCGACGGCTCGATGAGTGTAGGCTCTGATATCCGTTATGTAAAGAATGCAGAAGGACTCGTCACCGGTGTTAAGTTCATGGATAACGATGTAGACATCAAAATAAAGGGTTTCTCTGTAGAAAAACTCCTGTTCGATTTCGACAAACTCCCTACCGGTTTATCTATAATGGGTGGCTCAAAGATTATGTGGAATGAACCCGGCGTCTATATACTAGACTAAAAAAAATCATATTATAATCGTTATACTCAAATGCTATTTATTCAGACAATCAACCGACGGCTAAAAAGAATGAATGTCGTCGGTTGAATGGTTTTTAGTGATTTGAGACTTTTCAAATATCATAAGCAAATGAATATATCATTCATGTTATGACTCGTGAAGAAGCATGCTAACCTATTGAACTGTTATTCAATAGGTTTATCCTGTTTATTGACTTATCAAAGTATTCTTTGTCGGATTCAAAACCAATAAAGTCCCGCTTCATATCCATTGCTGATACAGCTGTTGTCCCGCTTCCCATAAAAGGGTCGAGGATGAGTTGACCTTCCCTGGTAGTAAGATTGATAAGGAACTTGATTAGTCTTAAAGGCTTCTGGGCTTCATGAATGCGCACCTCATCCTTACCAAAGCCGAATTCAAGCAGATTGGACGGACTCGCTCCGTCTATCCTGCATCCGTCCATGTTCATCGCTCCCAATTCGTTCTCTATTAGGTTATCCGTTATCGTCCCCCCTATCCTATACGGTTTGATGAACCATGCGATAGGTTCCCAGATGGGCGATAGGTTACCCAAACGCCATCCTTTCCACTTCTCCGCTTCTTGAGTAAGTCCTCTCTTATTCAGGATGGTGCTTACTCTTTGCGCCCGATGGTGGGCTGATGGCTTCTTCCATGCAAGTATGTCCTTCAACAGGAAACCGCTGTCCTCAAAGGCATTAATGACCCGGTGTATGGTCCTGCGAGCACCGAAAACGAAGAGGGATGACCCTGACTTCATCTTGGGAAAGACCATGACCGACCATCTCCCGCACCACATCTGATACTCCAATCCGATGTTCCTATCCGATAAAGCCCAGCCGTTGATTGGCTTGCCCCTCCGCTTAAAGCCGGTCTTCCCTTCCTGAGCAGGTGACTTGCCCAGTAAAGCTGAATTGGTATTATTATACAAAACATCCCAATCGTTATGGCTTATACCATAAGGTATATCGGATAGAAATAGGTCTATGCTGTTATCATCTATCTTTGGTATGTAGTCCAGACAATCACCGTAGGTAATCTTATTTATTAAATTCTCATTCATAACATAAGAGATAATAAGATTAGTCCACACAGAAAAGATAAATTGAATCAAAAACCGACACAATATTATACTTTAACCCATTCTTTTGTTAACTTATCGATAAACCTAATTACGATTTATTTTTTCGTCATATAAAGTAAAACCAACATAGGATGTGAAAACCATGGCTAAATCCATAATCAAACCAAGAACACTGAAAGGCTTCCGTGACTTCCTCCCCATAAACATGACACGAAGGGAGAACATGATTGATAACATCAGGGAAGTGTATAAGTCCTATGGTTATCTGCCCATCGATACTCCAGCCCTTGAATACTCCGAGATACTCCTCGGGAAAGGCGGTGATGAAACAGATAAGCAGATGTACCGCTTCGAAGACCAGGGCGGACGAGATGTTGCTATGAGATTCGACCTGACCATACCATTCGCTAGATACACCGCCGAACACTTCAACGAACTTACATTCCCCTTCAAAAGATACCACATAGGAACAGTCTGGCGGGGGGAAAGCCCGCAGGCAGGACGATATCGCGAGTTCATGCAGTGTGACTTCGACACCATAGGTACTACCTCCATCATAAGCGATGTGGAAACCGTTTCCGTGATATACGACTCGATGAAGACTCTCGGCATCAACAACTTCACCATCAAGATAAACAATCGATACATCATGAATGGTTTGCTAAAGAAGATAAAGGCAGAAGACAAGCAGGTAGACATCCTGCGGACGGTGGACAAACTCGCTAAGATAGGTAGGGACAATGTATCCAAGCTCTTAGCCGATGAGGTAGGCTTATCTAAGGAACAGATTGACGATATACTCGGTTTCATCCAGATTAAAGGTTCTAACCAGGAGGTGCTGTCTTCACTTAAAGAGGGTTTTGCTGGTGAACCTACCCTGGATAATGGGATAGAAACTCTGGAGAAGACCGTTTCATACCTGTCAGATAGTGGTATACCGGAGGACAACTCCCGCATAGACCTGTCCATAACCCGTGGTCTCGACTACTACACAGGCATCGTGATGGAGACTTATCTGGATGACCTTCCCGGCTTCGGGAGTGTGTGCTCGGGTGGTCGGTATGACAACCTTGCCGGACTATATACAAAGCAGGTTTTACCCGGTGTGGGTGCTTCTATTGGTGTGGATAGGCTTCTTGCCGCTTTGGAGGAGCTTAATCTGGCTGAGACCCGCTCGGGCATAGTGGATGTGCTTATCATCAACATGGATGATAAACTTGCTTCATACTACCTGAAGACGGCTCGCATGCTTCGAGAGGCCGGCATAAAGGTGGAGATTTACCCCGATTCCAAGAAGCTGGGCAAGCAATTCGCCTTCGCCGATAAGAAGGGCTTCAAGCTGACGCTGGTGGTCGGGGGGGATGAGTTTAATTCTGGTGTAGTAAACCTTAGGGTTGTGTCTACCGGAGAGCGTTTGGACAACATCATGAAGGAAGACCTCGTAAAGACTATCCATGAACATCTCTAAGCTATTTTCATAGTATGAATCTAGCGTGTCGCATCTGATATAGTAGGACTTATTTTGAAAGATTTAAGGTCTTACAGTCATGAGAGGACTGCAAGACCTTTTTATTTTATTGGACAAAATTTCCTTCTGTGAAATTTCTGGTTTTAAAAGAGACCCTCCTAAATCCTCCCTC
>CAYUUC010000326.1:0-4021 GCA_964447635.1 uncultured Spirochaetia bacterium | reverse complement strand
ATTTGTGTTTTTTACTTTATCTTTTTATTAATGATATCGATAAAAACCCATTCCTATATTCTATATCTGATTATCTATAGCTTAGTATTTATTGGATTATTTATAGACATGTTATGTTATATAAAGGTTATAGAATTAAGATATACTTTTGATTTACTAATTATGACAGCTATAATTTTCTTCTTACTTAGGAATTTTGATAAATATAATACATTAAAAAAACAAATATCATCTTTCCTGGATAGTAGCATAAATATGTTTACAAAGGCTGATAATAAAGAAATAAAGTTAACTAATGATGACTTTAATGAAGTCCTTCTAAAAGACTTATTCAAAAAATACTTAAAAGATGGTGAACTTTTTCAGCATGGTATAAACTATTTTAGAGTAAAATCAAACATATATAATTATATACAAAGATTAGAAAAAATAGTTAATAATAAGACTTTAGAGTTAAATAATTATAAGGATAAATATAAACAGTTTTATGACCAAGCTTCATTCATATACCTAACTTTCGACTTTAATGGAAAGATCATCGAGTTAAATAAACATGCCGAGGAATTATTAAAATATCCCAGAGAAAAAATAATAAATAAAAATATACTTAGTTTTATACAGGATAGTGTAGAGAAGGAACTATTAAGGGATATTCTTAACCATGAAATCAGTGTAGATAATGTAGAAAATTTAGAATTGGCACTTATTTCTATTGATAGTAAAGATATTATTGTTCATTCACAACTAGCAGTCAGCAAAATCATAGAAGATGATATTGAAATCAATGTTATAGACTGTGTTATGAAAGAAATAACCAACCAGGTAAAACTTAAGAAAAAGAATGAAATAATAAGTAATATTAGTAAACTAGCAGCGAATAAAAAAGAAATCGATAAACTTCTCATCTTCTATGCTAAAGAAATTGAAAAAGAGATTGATTTTGAAGAACTAAACATAAGAATATTAGGTGGTAATCCAGAGCAAATCTTCCGAATAAAAAAAACAACTCATGATAATAATTATTCTATGTCCATACACTTCGATAGACCAATAGATAATGATTATCTCAATACGATTATGAAAAACAAGGATTATATAGTGTTTAATCCGTATAATAAAGATAAGATACTACCCATTCTAACCACAAAAGAATTTAACACAGGTCTTTTGGTTATCTTATCTTACGGAGAAAATATCAGGGCTGTTCTGGAAATCTTATCTACCAAAAATGTAGAATGGAACAGGGAACATATAGATATAATCCTAAAAACCGTCCCCATTTTATCTTTAATATTCGAGTTTACAGATTTATTCAGAAAGATATCTTATTCAGAAAATCGATATAGAAATATAGTAGAATCATCATACGATGCAATAATAATACTAGATGAGTTTGGAAATATACGAGAATTAAATAATTCTGCCTATAGACTGTTACAATGGGATATCGCCAAACATGGTAATATAATAGGTAAGAATATAAACAGATTCTTGATAGAGGATATACATTTTACCCTGCTTAAGAAAAATTATAAGCAATCCTTCCGGGAATTAAAGCTTATTACCAAAGAAAAAAATGAATTAACCGTGGAGATAAATCTAATAAAAAGCACTATAGAAGGGAATATCCAGATTTACTGTGTAGTAAATGATATTACTGAAAAATATAACCAGGAAGTCCAGCTTATCCAAGCAAGTAAGATGGCAACTCTGGGAGAAATGTCTACCAGCGTGGCTCATGAATTGAATCAACCTTTGAATAACATAGGCATTATAGCACAAAGATTCATAAAAAAGGTAGAGAAAGGAGATTTTGAAAAAGATTTCTTCATAAGTAGACTGGATCTATTAATGGGACAGATTAAAAGAGCAAGTAAAATCATTAACCATATGAGGGAATTCGGTAGAATATCTGATAGAAGAGTAGAAAAAACCAATGTTAACCAACCTATTAAAAACATCTTTAATATAATCTCCGAACAATTGAAAATATACAATGTAGAAGTAGCATTGAATCTCGACGAAAATATACCCCCAATTATGGCTAATCCTAATCGACTGGAACAAATTCTTCTAAATATAATTAATAATGCCCGTGACGCTATGAAAGAAAAGAAAGAAAAAAGAATAACCATTATAACCAAACATGATGAAGAATTCGTCTATATAGATATCTCGGATACGGGAGTAGGTATGGATGAAAAGCTTATGCATAAAATATTCGAACCATTCTTCACAACAAAAGAAATTGGTAAAGGTACCGGTTTGGGCTTATCTATATCATATAACCTGATTAAAGATTATAACGGGGACATCAAAGTAAAATCAAAACCTAATATAGGCACTACTTTTAGCATTAGATTCCCATTAGTAGTAAAGAAAAAGAAAAAGGATATCCCGGTTTAATATCAGGAAGATAAAACCATATGGAAAAAGATAGAAAAAACTTTATACACAAAAATGAAGGTTTCATCTGCGAAAACTGTGGAGAAGAAGTATACCCCCTAAGAAATGGAAGTTGCAGAAATCATTGTCCAATATGTTTCCATTCAAAACATGTCGATAATGTACCGGGGGATAGATTATCAAATTGTAAAGGTATTATGGTACCTATAGACTTTGAATATAATACTAAGAAAGGTTATATGATTATACATAAGTGTAAAAAATGCGATAAGGTACAAAAGAATAAAATGGCTTTTGAAGATAAGGTTCAGCCGGATGATTATGATTTGTTTTTGGATTTTATTAAAGAAATAAATATGACAAAATAAAAATCTATGATATTAATGATAATATATATTAACGATTTAAGTGTTTGTAATAAAAATAAGTAGGCTAATAAGAGATGAGTGAAAATGAATGATAAAGTATTCAATATTAAAATCGAAGACGAAACCGTATTAATAGAACTTCTTGGAGCAATAGGTTATTATGAGTCTAATGATATCCTGAAAGAATTCGAAAATATTAAACTATCCAAAAATATTAAAGAAGTCGTATTCTTCATGGATAAAATCAATAATATTAGTAGCGCAGGAATTAGAACCTTAATCTATCCAAAAACTAAGAGATTCTTCGGTCCAAAAACCAAAATCTTCTTAATAAACGCAAAAGAATCTGTTATACACACACTCAAATTATGCGGTGTTGATGAACTATTCATAACAAGAGATAAATATGTAAAATGAATAAATACCACTTTGAGGAATTAAATCTCCACCAAAAAAATATCATAAGATATAATCCATATTTTATACAAGATATGAATACTTTTGTGAATTACCTATTTACAAAAGGCGGAATTAAAACAAATAATAAACTTATTACATTAACTCATATTAAAGAACTTGAACCTGATTTTATCTACCCAATGGAAACTAAACGAAAAAGGAAAGAAACAAATATACCATATATGTTCTCTATGGACTTCCTGCTTAGAATTGCCGGTCTAACAGAAGTTATTGCCGGAGTTCTTATATCTAAATCAGCTATTTTGGACAATCTTAAGGATAAAACAGATGAAGAAAAGATTAAATATATATATCAATCTTACTTAAATAACAGGCTAATCACTGAAACAAGTTATATTAAAAGATTAAATATATTGTGGAAAGACCAAAAAAAGGTTTCAGAGATTATGATCAATTTCCGTAAAGCGTTGAACTCAGCATTATCAGAATGTAAAAAGGATTATTGGTACTCCATAAATGAATTAACAGACATCATCCCCACCGACGATTTACTATCAAACATAGATACAGCTAAATACGGTAGCATATGGCTTATTTACAATGGGGAAGAGTATAACTCTCGTCTAATACCGCTAATGATTTGTTCTTATATATTAGATACATTTTTAAGATATATGGGAATAAATTCGATTTATATAGATGATGATAATAGGTTTGAAGAATTAGGTATAAGAATAAAATTTCCCACGATGTTTGAATATAAAGGATTTTAGATAATGCTGGAAGGGAGAATCGAGGAAGTGATTGGAGTTAGTCCAGATGGGAGA
>CAYUUC010000325.1:0-4022 GCA_964447635.1 uncultured Spirochaetia bacterium | reverse complement strand
TAATCATTCTTTATCTCATCATTTAATCGTTCTACTTTGACTTTATGTCTATAAAGATGTTTATCTTCTTTAGGGGTAACATGACGGTTTTTTCGATTTGGGGCAAGATAGGTCTGTAATTTCTTTTCTATAATCTTTTATAAGAATCAAAAATTCTTTTTTATCTATGTTTCCTTGGAATATTTTCATTTTTCAGTTATATTGATATAAAATATTTCCGGGAATTATAGGTTTTTCGTTTCTGCTATTCCGGTTCCTGTGGTTCTCGGAAGTTTTATTGAGGTAAAAATGTACCCTAAATTTAAACCTGCTTATGAACAAACAGAACTACTGGAACATTTCACCCTAACTATTCCTGAGCAAAGGATAATAAGAAAAATAGTGAAAGACAATAACAAAGTCGGATTCGCTATTATTTTGAAAACATATCAATATTTAGGTTATGTTCCTTCATCTAAAAAGGATATTCCAAAAGAAATCATGGTTTATATATCCAATCAACTCAATCTAAAAGCATCGCAGTTTAAAAATTATGCATGGAAAGGTCGAGCTTTTAAATATCATATTTCAAAAGTAAGAGGTTATCTTGGATACACAGCATATGATAAAACAATATTTGATATAAAATTAAAAGAAAATATTTTATCTGCTACTGAAAAAGCATTAACGAAAAATAATCTTTATAAATACGCAATAGAAAAGTTTAAAGAAATTAAGATGGAACTACCAGTCAAAAGAGAGTTCAAGAAATTAGTAAACTTTTTATATAAATTATATTTTGATAGATTATACAATAATATTTCCAATGGTCAGCCAAAGGAAGTTCTTATCAATATAGATATGATATTATCTAGTGTAGAAAAAGATAATAATGATTATGATCAGTTAAAATCTAATGCCGGAGTATTGGGTGTTAATACAATACTCAATGAAATAAAGAAGCTAAGATATATTAATAAATTCAATATAAACCGGGAAATACTATTTGATCTAAACCCTAAACTAATAGATAAACTATATAAGAGGATATTACCATATGATAAATCCCGAGTAAGAGATTTAAAAACAGATATAAAATATTCATTATTTATTGTATTTCTGTATGTTAGGGAAAAGGAGCTAATTGATAATATAGTAAATACCTTTCTTGATTTAGTAAAACGAATGGATAATAAAAGCGAAAGAGCAACAGAAACAAAAGTAATAAAGGAAGTGAAGAAAGTTTACGGAAAAAAGAAAATATTAAAAAACTTAACACTTGCCATAACAGAAAATCCACAAGGCAATATTTCAGATGTAGTATTACCAAAGGTAAATTTAGACACACTTAATAAGTTAAGGGAAGAGTTCTTATCAGATGATGAGGATGATTACCATAGTATTAAAGCTAAAAACTTGAAATCAAGATATATCCGTCATTATAGACAGATGATGAAACCAATTCTTGGTATCTTGGAGTTCAAATCTAATAACTCATCCTGGAATGATATTTTAGAAGCGATTAAGCTTATTCATAGATATATAGATACCGGACACAAGTATTATCCGGAAGATGAAGATATTCCCTTCGATTTGATTAGTGATAAATGGAAAGGACTAACATTAGAAAAAACAAAAGATGATATAATAAGAGTTAGAAAGCATTACTTCGAGTTATGTGTTTTAGAAAAGTTCAGTAAGTTATTAAAATGTAAAGAGATCTATGTTTATGGATCACTTAAATATAGAAATCCTGTTGATGACCTTCCTAAAAATTGGGAAAAGAATAGAGAAGTATATTATCGGAAACTTAATGTTCCTTTAAATAAAGATGAGTTTATCAATTCAGTTAAAAAAGATTTATTAGGTTCTTTGGATGAGGCTGATAGTTTTTTCAGCAAGAAAAGAGATGTATTTATATTCCAACCTAAAAATATGGACAGAGGCTTTTTTAGTGTTCCCGGATTAAAGAAACAGGAAGAAAGTGAATTGGCATCAATAATCAAAGATAGAGTAACAAGCCAATTTAAAACTATTGATTTGCTTGATATACTAATTGAAGCAGATAGGCATATTAATTTTTCAAAGTTTTTTTCTACTTCAGCACAAAGACAAATATTAACTGATGAAAACATTAGAGAGAGACTATTATTAAATATATTCAGTCTTGGAACTAATATAGAACTAAAAAGAATATATAACTCGGCTTCTCCAAATTGTGAATATGACGATTTACTATATTTTAGAAAAAGATATATGTACCCTGATGCTCTTAGAAACTCAACTATAGCACTAACTAATAAAATCTTTGAAATTAGAAACCCGGATATTTGGGGGAACAGTAGAGCTTGTGCTTGTGATGGTAAACAGTTTACTTCATATGAGCAAAATCTAATGGCTTCTTCTAATCCTCATTATCCAAAGAAAGGTATAATGGTTTATTGGCATGTTGATAAGAATTCTACCTGTATATACTCACAGTTAAAACATACAAACTCATCTGAAGTTGTATCAATGATAGAGGGACTTATTAAGCATGAAACAGAAATGAAAATAGAAGTTAGTCATACGGATTCCAGAGGTCAAAGCGAAGTAGCTTTTGCTTTTTGCCATTTTTTAGGTATAGATTTGATGCCAAGATTCAGCAAAATCAAATATAAGAAATTGTATATTCCTTATAAGAATAAAGAAATACATCCAAATCTCAAATCAGTTATAGAAAGACCCGTAAATTGGAAACTTATAGAATCTCAATATGATGAAATGGTTAAGCATGTTATTGCTATTGTAAATGGCAGTGGTTCAACCGAATCAATTTTAAGAAGGTTCAGTTCTTATAACAACACACATCCTACTTACAAAGCCTTTAGGGAACTTGGAAGAGCTAAGAAAACAATATTTTTATGTAACTATTTGACAGATCCTATATTGAGAAGAGAGATACATAAAGCCTTAAATATAGTAGAATCCTGGAATGCCGTAAACTCTTTCATATCTTATGGAGACCGATATGAGTTCAACTCTAATTCTCCTATGATACAAGAGATGACTGTTCTATCTCTTCACCTTTTACAGAACGCTTTAATCTTTGTTAACACAATTCTTCTTGACAAAATTATTACAACAGAAGGTTATCTTAATAAAATGTCTGATAGAGATTTCAGTTCCCTAACTCCTTTGTTTACTTCAAACATAAATCCATATGGAACTTTTACTCTCGATTTTAATAAAAAGTCAATACTGGAGGCTGCTTAATGAATAAAGACAGAATTCCGCCTAAGAAAATTGCCAGGAAAATAAGTAAGCTTTTAAGAAAGCAAAAACCAGACCCCCATTATCTAAAAAAAGTTTTTGAATATATTCGTAATGATTTAAATATTAAAGGAAGAATAAAGAAACAGAAAAGATTACCGGAATTATTAACGGAAAAAGAAATGAATAGATTTTATGAAATAGTGTGGAACAGTGAAAACCCTTCTCATATGATTATAGTGAAGTTATTATTATATACCGGTGTTCGTAATGCTGAATTAGTTAATATTCGTATATCTGATGTAGATTTAAAAACTCTTAGAATTAGAATAGAAGAAGGTAAAGGTGGTAAAGATCGATATGTACCAATACCAAAATCTTTTAAAGGAGAGTTAACACAATATATTGCTTCACAGAAAAATAAAAATGCAGAATACCTCTTCGAGACTAATCGTAAAACTAAGATGACTACAAGGTGGTTAAGAGAAATATTAAAGCAATATGCTATTAAAGCAGGAATAGAGAAACGTATCTATCCCCATCTATTTAGACATCAGTTGTTGACTTTCCTTACTAAAAAAGGATTAGTCGATGCTAAGATACAACTAATAAGTGGACACACTGATAAGCAAAGCTTAGCCATTTACCAAGACCTTAGTTTATCCGATATAGAAGGGGAATACCAGAAAGCGATGGAAGATTTCCCGTTAAAATAAACAACTTAATATAACTGTGGGAAGGATATTACAGCCCTGCCTTGCCCCAAATCGAAAAAACCGTCATGTTACCCC
>CAYUUC010000324.1:0-4134 GCA_964447635.1 uncultured Spirochaetia bacterium | reverse complement strand
GTTATTATCCGTAATTGGTTGATGATATTCCACTAATACAAAGTTATAACCTCTCATCTCAGCAGGTTCTACATAGTTGCTATATGGATTAAAAGAGGGATTATCCCTCATTTCAATATCCAAGTCATATAAAAAGTCTAAAGTACTAGAAGACAGTTCTTGTTTTAATCTATTATCTGTTTTAATATTAAAATCAATGATATTCATCTCACTGGGATTATAAATTTCTACGATAGAGTTGGATTCTTCTAATAAAAACGAAAATGTATCTTCATCATAAAGTGATAAATTGGTTTCAGTTTCTATTTGGTTTATCAATTTCAAGGAGTTGTTCTGATTATTTGTTGATTGAGCAAATATGAAAGTCATGGTTATAGCCAGCAAAATGATAAAAGCAATAATTCTTATAATAAGTTTATGCCTTACTTTCATTTATAATCCTTTTCGAAGGTATTTTTGATATTTATAATAATTATAATAACGAACCTATAATTATGTAAATAAAGATAAAAACGCTTTATAGTAGTATGTTTATAATAAACTTAATCCAATTCATTATTAATAAAAGTTACCTGATTTATCATAATGTCAGTAGGATTATCGGATTCAGGGACAAAGCTATAATCTTCTTCTATATTTAGTCTTACCGCAAATCCTTTTTCTAAGTCAAAATTCAATAAACCTTCTACCTTTCCTGAGGATTCAGATATACCATCTCCTTCTATCTTCATAGTGCCATCGAATAATATTTCAGCTGTAGCTCCACCACTGGTAATCTTATCGAATTTATAGTACAAGTTATATCTTTTAATTGTGTCTGGATTTGCCTCTATGGGATATGGTATGGTTAATTCATCTTCCCATTCATGTTTAAGTTCAACATCTTCCATGGGAAAATTCTTTAACATAAGATTAAACAACATTTCCATAGACATTTTTATATCAGATTTAGTATGATTAAATTCGGTAATCTCGTTTTCCATATTCTTTATTGTAATATTATTTTTTTCATCTAAAATCATATTAAAATTTATGCCTTGAAAATCATTGACATTATCAATATTCTGATTCCTACCTAATTTTGTTATTATATTATATGAATTGATTTTTGTGAGAAATTCTTTCTTTTGATTATTAACCGACAAAATGTCTAGTTGAACTACGCCTTCATTTATACTATCAATATCCTCTTTTTGAATTTTCATATTCTGGCTGATTTCAAACTTTACTGTTATACTTTCTATACCGGAAGGATTAGGCGATATATTGTATGTTACACTTCTTCCACATGAAATGATTATTAAAAATATAAATAATAGAAAAACCAAAATTTTTAGTTTTGTGTTCATATATAATCCTTATTGAGTTGTAATAATAGTGTTATAATAATTAAATTTAGTTTAGTAAGAAAATTTGATAGGTTATTTATAATAAAATTTTTTTCTTTTTATATGACATAATAGCTTCTTTATCATAGAAATTATTAACAATTTCATCACATGCTCCATCAATTTCAGATTTGATGATGCTTAATGTTGCTCCATTTTGCATAATGTCTTCATTTCTTCTGCCAATAGAGGAAAAAGCCACGATAAAGGGCTTTAAGTCTTTTGATAAATGCTTTTTATAGATATTTACAATTAATTTGGTGATCTTATCTCCAGTCCAGCCATCACCCTCAATATAATAATCAACAAAAACTATATCTGGTAGAAGTTCATAATCTTGATGCTCTAAGCTCTTGTTAATTAGATTTACAGCATCCATTCCTTTGTTAAAGTGATAAAAGTTACAATAGTAAAATGCATCTTGGGGAAAGCTATTCTTAACCAAATTAAAATTAATCTGCTGGTCATCTATTACCCATACATTAACCTTCACAATGACCTCCTAGAATCATTATATTAATTATTTTTCATAATAAAAACTCACCCAATTAATCTTATAAATAAATTATATATCATTACTATTTTTTTTTCAATATCGGGAAAAAATCAAATTATTATTTATTAATAATATCGAATATTTTTGATAATGTCTGGCTTAGTGTGGAAAAGGATTTAAAAGTTAATGCCTGTTCACTGTCTGATAAAGATTCCTCCGGTTTAGGATGCACCTCAATCATTACCCCATCACTTCCAGAAGCAATTGACGCCTTTGCTAATGCAGGGACATATTCATGATTCCCCGTGGAGTGAGAAGGGTCTGTTATTATAGGTAAATGACTGATTGACTTAAGATAAGGTATTGCTGATATATCCAGTGTATTACGCATGTATTGGTTGAAAGTCCTAATCCCTCTTTCGCATAAAATGATTTTGGAATTCCCTTCTAGCATGATATATTCTGCTGACAATAACCATTCATCTATGGTTGCACTAAGAGCCCTTTTAAGTAAAACCGGCTTGTGACTTCTTCCCACAGCTTTTAGTAATGGGTAGTTATACATGTTTCTTGTTCCGATTTGGATTATATCTACGGTATCTTTAATGTCATTGATATCGGATTCTTGTAATACTTCGGTAATGATTTTTAACCCGGTTTCTTCTGAAGCCTCTTTAAGATACTCTAATCCTTTAATTCCTAATCCTTGAAAGCTATAAGGAGAAGTCCTCGGCTTGAATATACCTCCACGCATGATTTCAATGCCTTGCTCTTTTAGAAAAAAAGCGATCTCTTTTACCTGACTTTTACTTTCTACTGAACATGGTCCGGCGATTATAGTAAGATGTCCTTTGCCTATCATGATTCCATCTATGTTTATGATGGTATCACTAGGTTTATGGTTACGACTTGTTAAGTAGTAAGGTTTTTCGGTGAATATAATATTGTCTATGAATTTTAATCTTTTTATATATGATAAAACTTTATGGGGAATTTTATCAGAAATTGATAATAGGATTATCTTTTCTTTGCTATTAAATCTTTGTATTTTGATATCATTGGTGTTTAATATAGAGAATATTTTATTTAAATCTGATTCCATTACTTCATTATTCATGATTATAATCATGTCAAAATACCTTATTAAATAATGTTTACGGTATTAATTATGAATAAGTATTCAATTATATTATATTTTATATGCTAAAACCAGAAAAATGATTAAAAGAGGAATTTAATATATATGTTTGCATTACCAAAACTAACAAAAGCGGTTAAGTATATTCTAATAGCTCAAGCGGTAGGACTAATAATGTCCTTAATTGCTCCAGGAAGTATGATATATTACTTCAGTATAAATACTGGTTTAGAAATTCAAGGATTGGGTGGTTTTTTCGAGATAATATCACTGGTATGGCAGATATTTACTTATCCATTGGTATATCCAGCTGGTAGTATATCATTAATCAATCTGCTATTCTTTGGATTATTCATGTATTTTGTCGGATGTAGACTGGAAGAATCATGGGGGACTAGGATATTTGTTATATTTTATCTATCAGTAATAGCAATATCTGGATTGGTATCTTTTCTTATATTATCCCTGTTCGGATTCCCATTGGTATTTGGAATAAGCGGTATTACTTTTTCTATAATCGCTGTTTATGCCTGGTTTGCTCCTAATCTGCAATTTTTTATTTTTGGATTATTCCCTGTAAAGGTTAAGTGGTTGTTGTTAGTAGCTATTATATTAGCCGTATTTGGATGGCCTTATAGTTTTGTATTACAGATAAGTGCAGGATTGGTTGCTATTCTTTTCGTGTTCATCAAGTTTCCTCTTCCGAGTTGGGTTGCCCCTTATGCTAAAGGACTTAAA
The DNA here is from genome assembly GCA_964447635.1 of uncultured Spirochaetia bacterium. GTDB lineage: Bacteria > Spirochaetota > UBA6919 > CAYUUC01 > CAYUUC01 > CAYUUC01. The sequence continues at coordinate 374 of CAYUUC010000324.1, read as the reverse complement.
GATTGGGTTGATGATATGAAATATAAATTTAAAAGCGGTAACAGGAGAAATAAATTTAAAGTATTTACTAATAAGAAGCATTATCATAAAAATGCTACTGATGCTGAAATAATAGATGAAGAAGATGAAGAGAATAATGAATATGATAAGAAGCAAGAAGTTGATAGAATTTTGGATAAAATATCTAAATACGGCATCGATACATTAACTAAGAAAGAGAAGGAATTTTTAGATAAAGTAGGTAAAGATTATAAATCCAGCCAAAATGAATAAATAATTTATTAATACTCATCTATATAGAATTTATGAATATTTAATATATAATATATTAATAACTTAAAAATATTTATGAATGAATTTTATTTTTCTGTAAT
>CAYUUC010000323.1:0-4134 GCA_964447635.1 uncultured Spirochaetia bacterium | reverse complement strand
ATATGTGATAATACATTTAGATATTATATAAAAAAAAGTTAATAAGTATTTTTTTAATAAATTCCAAATAAAAATTACACTGTAATATGTATGTAATAGGCTTATTATATGATATATCTAATATAATATATCCTAATTTCCTTCTTTAATTATGAGAAATATAAATTTCAGTAAATACCGACTAACATAAATTCAAGTGCTATTACCGCTGATGCGTAAATCTTTACACATACTTCGTTCTTCTTGGGAGTAGGTTTTTCTACATCTTTAACCTTGAGAACCTCTGGTGGTCCATATTTTTCATAAACAATTGCTTTCATAAATACTCTCCTTCTCATTTCATAACCTTTTATCTTCAATGAATTTAGTCCTTTTGGGATTACCTTCTGCCCTATATATATTTATATTGGTAATGTGGAATACAGATGCCCAGATTGTATCAAAATTCAATGATTTTTTATACTGACATATAAAGCCGTATTTCCCGCTTAATATATCTTTAGCATGTTCCACACCGTCCCGATAATCTCCATTTATTAGACCATCATAAACTGTTTGGTAGCGGTTTTGAGATGAATATACATTTCTGTTGCTGGCATCATGTTGCCACATATCTTTTGATGTAAAGTGGTTTACTGTGATGATAAAATTTTCACCGTCTTGATTTTGTTCAGGATACCGTATATGCATCTTTAACGGATTACATTCCACAACAACCATTTTCCCGCTTTTATCTGTTAACAATATATTACAGCTCGAAGCAACAGGGAGCTTTTTCAATGCTTCTATACTCTCATCAACGGTCTTGCTCTTTTCAAGCAGGTATCGAACCAAAAACACCGAATTCAACCCTGCTTTTATCTCATCTAACTTCGGCATAACAAAAGTCATTGCCACGACCAATCCATGCTCGTTTATCCCTTCCTCTCCATTAATAAAAGACGATGTATTAAGTATAAAACTATTACTGTTTTCCGGTCTGTAGTATATGCTTTTACTCGGCTTTTTCAGGAACGGTGGCAGGTCATTTTTCTTGCATAAAAGATATGGTTATTATGAACAAAACTGAATGCGGTACACCCCCTGATTTCCACACAATCCCCATCGTCTATATCCAGACAGCATCCCATGCACATCATCCATGAAGTGAACAATTCATTATCATAACCTATGGCCTCGGTAACACCCCTTATTTCTTCCACAGCTTCCGGATAATGTTTTTTTAACATTAACCCGCTTTTCTTACCGAATTCTATTTGAAATTTATCCAGATTAATCGGGAATCTGACATTATTCTTCTTGAATATACTTCCCATTTTAAATCCCATATCATAATGCTTGCCTTTAAATCTTGGATGATACATTTTTCCTTCTCATACCTCCATATTTGGTTATTCTATCTATATAGTGATAGCAATTTTCCCTCTTGTATGCCCTATTTCGTAGTATTCAAGAGCTTTCACAATATCGCTTAATGAGTATCGCTTGTCTATAACAGATTTTAACTTCCCTGCTTCAAAGAGGCTTTTTATAAAGGTTAAATCATCTTGGCTTGTTTTGTGTGTAAGTGTCTTAAATGATTGACCGCCTTTCTTTGACATAAATCCGCCTAATATCATCGGCTGAAAAATCTGTGCCATAGACCCACCTGTTGCCACGTATGTTCCTGTTTGACTTAAAGCTTTTCTATAATCAAAAATTGAACGATAGCTGACAGTAGCGAGAATCAAATCATACTTCTGTTCTTTTCTCACGAAATCTTCCTTCGTATAATCTATAACATGGTCCGCACCAAGCGAGCGAACCAGCTCTATGTTTCCGGTACTGCAAACCGCTGTTACTTCTGTTCCATAATATTTCGCGAGCTGAACAGCATAGGTACCGATGCCGCCGGATGACCCTACAATAAGGACTTTCTGCCCTGATTTGATTTGTCCTTCATTACGGAGACCCTGCAGTGCAACTACCGATGCTTGTGTGGCGACAGCAGATTCTTCATGCGATAAGTTAGCCGGTTTGTGTGCTATCGTTCTCTCATGAGCTGATACATACTCTGCGTAAGCACCGGAACCGTGGTCAGCTAAGTCCCCGAATACTTCATCACCCGATTTAAATTGTGTTACGTTTTTGCCTACCGCTTCGACTACACCGGAGAGGTCTCCTCCGGGGATATTGTTTTTCGGTTTGAATAGTCCGCTTCCCATTAATCTGGTAATGAAAGGTTTTCCCCTAACTTGAGAAGGGTTAGCGAAGTTAACCGATGATGAGTGGATTTTTATCAGAACTTCATTGTCTTTCGGAACAGGTCTTTCCACTTCTTTAAGCTCAAGAACATCACTTGGCGACCCGTATTTCATATATACTATTGCTTTCATACTGGTTTAATCCTCCTTGTTTGAATTACCATTATGATCAATTTTGATAATGACATTACCTTTCTTGTGTCCTTTTTCAACATAGCGATGTGCTTCTACAATTTCTTCCATCGGGTATGTTCTATCAATAATAGGTTTTATCTTTCCTGCTTCTATCATCTCTTTTAGTTTGATTAGTCGTTTAGAATTTAGCTTTAAATCTCCATCATCAATGGAAACATATTTACCATCTTTGGTTAGGGCATTTTTTAGTTGGTATTTTAATTTTGAAGTCTTAATTTTACCGACAGAGTCTAAGATTAAATCATAATACTCGCCTTCTGGGACAGTATCCTGCTTCGTATAATCTATGACTTTATCAGCTCCGAGTGATTTCACCATCTCCAGATTTGCTGTACTACATACCCCTGTAACTTCAGTTCCAATATATTTGGCTATCTGAACTGCTGTTGTTCCTGATGAGCCTGATGCTCCGTAAATCAAGACTTTCTGTCCTTTCTGGATATTTCCTTTTTGAAGGTATTGAAGAGCTAACATTCCGCCATAAACAGAAGCCGCCGCTTCTTCATGGCTTTGGTTTGCAGGTTTTTTTGTCAGACATCCTATCTTTGAATCCTTATCAGACATACATGTGTATTGAGCATAAGCACCAAGACTAAATCCTGTAAAGCCGTAAACCTGATCGCCTTTCTTAAACCTTGTCACTTCTTCGCCTACTGAATCAATCTCTCCTGACAGTACAAATCCTAATATTGATTTTCTAGGTTTTGTTATGCCTATCATCAATCTAAATGGTATAATAATAGGGAATGGTAATCGAGAACCTCGCACGAAGATATCACTTTGTGTTACTGCTGATGCATGAATCTTAATACATACTTCATTTTTCTTGGGAGTAGGTTTCTCCACTTCTTTTACTTTCAGAACCTCTGGTGGTCCATATTTTGTACATACAACTGCTTTCATAAACTTATTCCTCCTAGTTTGTTTTTCCATTATGATCAATTTTGATAATGACGTTTCCTTTTTTGTGTCCTTTTTCAACATAGCGATGAGCTTCAGCAGTCTCTTCAAGAGGATAACTTTTATCGATGATTGATTTTAGCTTTCCTTTTTCAGCAAGTTCTTTAAGTATAAGTAAGTCATCAGGGTTTTCACTTGCCATAGCACAAATAACTTTTTTATTACCGCCTAATTTCGTTCTAATCATTGATAAAAGATGTCTCATCTTAAAGCTGGCTAAAAGATAGCAACCATTCTCAGTCAATGAACTTTTCACATGAGAAAATGAACTTCTTCCTAATATGTCAAAGAACACATCATAGGTTTCGCCATTGTTTGTAAAATCTTCTTTGGTGTAATCTATAACATGATCAGCACCTAAGGATTTAACATAATCAATTCTTGGTGTACTACACACCCCTGTAACTTCCGCACCAAAATATTTAGCAAGCTGTAAGGCAATAGAACCGATACCGCCTGATGCTCCATTTATAAGGACTTTCTGCCCTTTCTGAATATTAACTTTTCTAAGCAGGCTTAACGCCATTATACCACCATAAGGTATGGTAGAGGCTTCTTCATAGGACATGTTCTCAGGCTTAAGTCCTACCATTCCGTCTTCCGGCATGCATATATATTCAGCGTTACCACCCATATTCATTCCGTTATAGGCAAAGACTTCATCACCTTCCTTGAAATGGGTTACATCTTTTCCTATTGCTTCAATTTTGCCTGAAAACTCGCTACCCAGTATTTG
>CAYUUC010000322.1:0-4163 GCA_964447635.1 uncultured Spirochaetia bacterium | reverse complement strand
TTAATAAAGAACGATTTAAATTATTTATATTCTCTAATATTCTACGAGTTATATGACATAATAAATAGGAGATTGATTTATGAGTATTAATAAACATATACCTCTTCTGGATTTGGAAATACAATATCAACAGATAAGAGATGATATTAAAAGGATTGTCGAGGAGGTATTAGATTCCCGTATATATATACTAGGACCAAAAGTTGAAGAATTTGAGCAAAATATTGCTACTTATTGTGGGACTAAATACGCATTAGGTGTATCTTCTGGAACAGATGCTCTTTTACTTTCATTAAAAGCATTGAATATTGGAACAGGAGACGAGGTCATAATCCCACCGTTTACTTTCTTCGCCACAGCAGGGGTAGTTCATAGAGTAGGGGCAAAGATTGTCTTTGCTGATATTGAACCTGATACATTCAATATAAATCCGGAGTCCATTAAAAAAGCAATAACCAATAAAACCAAAGCTATAATACCTGTTCACCTATTTGGTCAATGTGCTGATATGGATGAAATAATTAAAATGAAAAATAAATACAATATTCAAATTCTGGAGGATGCTGCTCAAGCCGTTGGATCAATATATAAAGGAAAAAGGGCAGGTTCAATAGGTGATATCGCTGCATTCTCAGCTTATCCTTCCAAAAACCTAGGTGCTATTGGTGAAGCGGGATTTATCACCACAAATAATGACAACTTGTATGAAATCATAAGGATGGGAAGGAGTCATGGTCAGGGTAACTCTACATATCATCATAAATATGTAGGCGGGAATTTCCGAATGGATGCAATTCAAGGAGCAGTTCTTAATTATAAGTTAAAACTATTAGATTATTGGACTAATAAGCGAATAGAAAATGCTGATTACATATCAAAAGGATTGAAGGAGAAAGGCTTAGATAATAACATTACGATACCAAAAATCAATGTAGACAGACATATATTTCATCAATATACAATTCGGGTTAAGGATGGCAAAAGGAATGATTTGCGTAATTACTTGAGGGAAAAGGGTATTAGCAGTGGAGTTTATTATCCCCAGCCATTGCATTTACAGGAATGCTTTGATTATCTTGGCTATAAAAAGGGAGATTTCCCAGAGGCTGAGCTAGCATGTGATGAAGTATTATCATTACCTGTATATTCTGAATTGACCATGGATATGATTGATTATATAATTGATTCTATAGGTGACTTCTTTAATAAATAACTTGTATCCAATGTTAAATACTTTTCCATTTAAACTAATTATTCTATAGTTACAGTTTATAATATAATTATAATTCTAAAAGTTGATTATGACTGGAAAATAAGAAGATAAAATCATATCTTTGTTCTCTGAAATATATTTAAATTATAATATTTTAATATATAAACATAACATCTTATTGGATCGTTCAATAAAATGTTCATTAAATTAAATTGATAGAAAAATGGTCGGATGGTTTATATAGCATACAATAATCCCTCTAAGTCAGACTATGAGGATTTAGTAACATTCTAAAAAATAAGTAATAAAATCATTCAATAATATGAAAGAATTAGTAATAGAATTAGAAAAAATACTTAACAAGAGATTTAGGAGTAATACTTTGAATAACCTAATCCCCAAGCTAATCCACAATAAATACATCTCAGAAGAGTGGCAAACTTTATTCCAAGATGTAACCTTGTTCATGGACATTTCTGGATTTTCCAAGATGATGAGTAAACCACCAACATCTCCTGCGATATATGGAAGCTGAATGATGACTTTATTTCAACTTTTTTCTAATCATGATATGAAAATTTTAGATGGATTTATTCATATATATTTATTAATATCAATTTATATCAAGGGAGGATAAACCATGGAAATTGGTAAAGATTGGTTTGATGATGAAAGCTTTTGGAAGGAGTTTTATAATCACCTATTTCATGATAAAAGGATGAGATTAGGATTAGAAGAGATACCCTACATAGAAGAACTACTAGAAATTGAAAAACATGATACAATATTAGACCTAAATTGCGGACCAGGAAGGCACTCTATAGAATTGGCTAAAAGAGGTTATAGAATTACTGGTGTCGACTTAACGAAGTTTTACCTGGATATTGCTAAAGAGAAAGCAGAGAAAGAAAACCTGCAAATAGAATTTATACGAGAGGATATGAGAAATTTTATAAGATATGATTATTTTAATGCTATAATCAATCTTTATACATCATTCGGATATTTTAAAGATATTGAAGATGATAAAAAAGTATTAAAAAATATGTATAAATCTCTAAAAAAAGGTGGAAAAATAATATTAGATTTAATGGGGAAAGAAATACTTGCTAGGATATACAATCCAAGAGATTGGTCAATGGATGATGATGGAAATACAATTTTCTTACAGGATAGAAAGATATGTAATGATTGGAGCTGGATAGAGAATACATGGACTATAATCAAAGATGGGAAAGTAAAACACTATGATCTGTCTCATAGACTATACTCAGCAAAGGAATTAAAGCATCTATTAACAGAAGCAGGATTTAAAAATATACATGTATATGGGGATTTCAACAAAATTGATTATGACCAAAATGCAAAAAGATTAATTATAGTTGCCAATAAGTAAATATTATTGTTTATTTACTAATACAAATATTTATAAGGAGTTGCTAAATTAATGGAAGATAAAAAGAATAATAATACCATCTTAATAAACTGTAGGCATTGTGAAACAGGAAATGAAATCAACAAGAAAGAATCTATGAATAGCCTTGATAATATATTATGCAAAAACTGTGGTAAAAATTTACTGCTTGATAGATATTCGAAATTCGAAAAAATCTCATCAATAAACTATGAACATCCCATGGAGAAAAACGCCCTTAATACTTTACGTGCTATTCCTGGATTGGAACAAACCATGAAAAACATATTAAAAAACTTTACAGATAGATATTTTAAGACATATTTCTTGCAAAATTTTCTCAAAGTATCAGAGAATAATTTAAAATCAATCCATGAAAAAGTAATAAAGATATCTGAAATCTTTGACCTGGATTACATCCCAGAAACATTCATCGTCCAAAGGTCTCCTTTCCCTAATTCATACATAGTCGGAATAGATAGAGGAATCATTGGCATCACCGCTTCTATGATTAATGAGATGAATGATAAGGAACTCGATGGTATCCTAGCACATGAAATATCACATATAAAATCTAACCATATGCTATTTAAGACATTGGCAAACATAGCAGGAACTGTTGGCGTAACTGTAGCAGCCTTATCCTTGTCATTAGGTGCTGGTCTACCGAATCTATCACAATTCATAGCTATGCCGGTAAGACAGGCTCTAAGCTTCTGGGATAGAACATCAGAACTCTCCGCAGATAGAGCTGAACTATTAGTAACAAGAGATTATAAACAATTCGTAAAAAACCAGTTGAAACTTTCATCGGGAATGCCTAAAAACTACCAGGATGAGATAAACCTTGAAGAATATGAAAAACAGGTTGATGAAGTATATAAGATTGGCGGGGAAAATGTTTTTGACAAGATGACTATGATGTTTCAGGAATCCAATGAAAGTCATCCATTTCCAGTTTGGAGGATTGGAGCAATAAGAGAATGGTTGATGGATGACGAGTTCTATAACATCATACAAGGAAATTATATAAAAACCACATCAGGTAAAACTGAAACAGAGAACGGTAATGAAAAGAAAATTGAAAATGATTTCGAAAAATTTTTGAATGATGTAAAAAATTTCTTCGGATTTTAATATATTATTAGTATAAACTATATTTATTAAGCATTATAATCGAGAAAAAAATTAAATATGAAAATCATAAAAGTAGATAACCTAAAATCCGGTATGGTTTTTAATAAACCATTATTTATAGACTCTTATAATAAGATTATAGATAAAGAAGTACCTATAACCAAATCCCTTATAGAAGAATTAAAGCACTGGAAGATAAATGAAGTTCAAACAGAGGGCAACCTTATAAAAAAGGAGTATTCAACAAAAACAGAAGAAGATTCCAATTCAATCGAAGTTATCGGAACCTATTCAGGATATGATTCAAAAATAAGGACGATAAGCGAAAAAGAAGAGATTTTACTGAATAATGAAAAAAACTACCAAAGAAAAAAAATATTAGAAAAACTTAGCAAAAGC
>CAYUUC010000321.1:0-4166 GCA_964447635.1 uncultured Spirochaetia bacterium | reverse complement strand
ATATCACTATAATATTGATTTGTAGCTTCTATCCAAATATTATATTCAGTATTAGGTAATAATTCTTCATAATCTATTACTTCATCAAGAAATCTACCTTTATCATATAAATCTTTTTTTATTTTTGTAAAATGATCTTCATTACTACTCATATCCTGAATGGTATTATACTCAACTTCACCTGCTTCATCTACTGTTATATATATGCTATAAATACCTTCTATTATACTGTTAATATCATTTTCTTCTTTTTCTTTCCTTTTTTTAAGTTCTTTTTTTTGGTTGTCATCTAATTCTTTAATTATATCGCTATCTTCTATAGATCTCCATGCTAATATTTTTCTTATTCTTTGTTCTAATATAGATAATTTAGAATTATCTGTTACTAAACCAATTAGTGAATTAATGTATGTTCTAGGATTATCTTTATTAGTTGTTGTTAAAAAGAAATCTTTTATTTCATCTGGTATTTCATGGATATTTGTTGAGATTGATAAAAATGGATCAAATATTAAAAATCTTAAGGTACCATCATCAGGTACATCTTTTGGTGAATTTGGAAATTTATGGAGCTTTACATCACTATCTACTTTTGATATTTTTTTTACTTTCCCAACTAAATCTACTAACTCTCTTTTAATTTTAAGGGTATCAATACTTTCCATAGCCTTTACATGCATATTAGTTAAATTAGGAGTTGTTGTTAATTGCCAGTTTTTATCATCTTCTTTTAAATACCAGGATACTTCTCTCCATTTATCTAATCCCTTATCAAATGACATCTTATCTATATTTGGATAAATAATCATAGAATATAAGTCTGAAGTATTTGCTTTTTTACCTTTAGGTTGTGAGTGTAAAAAAGTAGTTATTACAGATTGTTCTATCTCCTTATTCTTTAAAGCAGGATAAGATAATTGTGATTCCCTTGCTTTTTCTAATTCACTTGATAATATATTCATCCAATTATCTTGTTCAAGTATTTCTTGTGTGTTCCATAAAGCAGAAGATAGTTTGCTATCCTTTGTTAAAAATGTTTTAGCATTAATTAATAATGAATCATCTTCGTTTTTTATACCATTAGACATTACTGATGCTAATAGCCTCAACAAACCTCTGGTTTTTTGAAATTTGCTTAAATCAGTCCATTTACCTTGAAAAACATTTAACAGTTCGGGATGAAATGGATAACTTTCTCTAATTTTTTTATTTGCTGATTTTCCTTTATGTTCTTTTGTTAATTCATCAAAATTATCATAAGTTCCAACAATTGAATCTATGATACTACTAGTATATTCCTTGTCAGCCACATTTTCAAATAACCTTCTTCTTAATATTTCAGGTACATCTTCTCTTGATACAGGCTCTTGGCTTTCAGCAAATCTGTTAAATATTTGTTGTAAAGCATTAAGGACTTCTTTGCCTGTATTATCGCCTGCTTCTATTTGAGAGGCTATTAAAGTTGTTACCATTACGGATTTTGGTTGAGATGATACCGCCTGTGTTAACATCTGAAAGAAATCTTTTAAAGTTCCCAACTTACTTGGGTCTTTATTAACAGCAGTTCTACAATATATTACAGCTTCATCAATTAATATAAGATTAGAATTATTTTCTCTTGCTGACATCTTTAATAATTCTTCTAAAACCGGCTGAGCTGGTGGTGTGTAATTATCTTCATGTTCTCTAAGATATTCTAATCCCAATTCTCCCATTAATTGATAAGCTAATGCTCCCCATGGTGTTTTACATACCGATTTTTTTCCTTCAGGAGATATTACAGTTAAACCTTTATGATAATCAAACTTATCAAATGGTAATATCGCTACTCTTGTTTTTGGAATAGAATGTACGCCAGCATAATTGTAAAAACTTTTAACTGTATTATTATCATGGTATTTATGACCATTCTCTGCTAAATGAAGAAGAGTGATAAGTGTATGGGTTTTTCCTCCTCCATAAGTAACTTGTAAAGTCAAAATAGGCTTCCCACCATTTCCACTTAATCTTAATAATACATCTTTAACTAATATCTTCATATTATCCGTTGGATAAGTTCTATTGAAAAATAATTCCGGGTCATTATAAACTTCAATTGCTTCTTTATTTTTAACAGCATATAAATCAGCAGCGAATTCAGACATAGTTATTTCATGTTTTAATATATCTTCTCTTACTTTACAAAGATTATGCCAACTGTTTTCCATTTAAAATCCTCCTGTCATTAATTTTAATTTTTATTATCTAATGAGTATATTATCCCTTTTTCTTTCTCTAATTCAGAGAATTCTTTTTTCATATCAATCAAAAATTCCTTACCAAAAGTAATATCTATAAACAAACACATACCATCATAAGTTATATAATCTTTATAAGGTAATAGAACAGTATCGACTGATTTAGGCAAAGCCCCTTTAACTAAACGATTTAAATCGTTTTTTAATGATTTTACCGCATAGATATTATTCCCATCACCAAATATTGTAAAATCCTTGTCATGGCGAATAATAAAGAAATTATCTTTTATATAATTTCTCCAAGAATAGATCAAATTAATATCATCTTTACTAAAATTAAATGGATTATCTTTACAAAATTGATTTATTAATCTAATTGCCTTTTTTCTATTTTTAAAAACTTTTTCTCTATAACGAACCATACTTTCTATTGGTATATCTTTGATTTCATTCAAAGTAATTTTTAATTTACCTAATATGCTTCTGTTACAACAATATGCTAAAAAATTTTTATATAAATCAATTATCCTTTGTGCTTCTTTTGAGGGAATTTTTCTCATAATTATATTACCTTAAACATTATTAAAATAAATCTTGCTGATCATTATGTTTGATTGGAGAACCTTTGCCCCAGCTTACTATTGATTCCAGTAAAGACCTTTCCTCCTGTTCTTTATTGCTGTCACACATTTCAAGAACAGATTGTCCTATTCTCCAGAATAGATCATTGTCTTTTAAAGCATTATCAGAAATGTATTCATTTAATTTAGATGTATCACCGCTCTTCCATATTATCATTAGTTTATGGAGCATATCTATATAAGGTAAAATACCTGTTGTATGTGCTTCTCCTAATTTATCCACATTCCTTTTATTGTATGGTAATAATGAATACTTACTGCTGGTTTTATTTAATATTCCATAACTTTTATCAGATAACTCGTTTAAATCAAGCCCATATGCTTGCGATAATAATATACATTCACCCGCTGGTGCTGATTCACAACCAAAATTGTATCTATGCATAAGATAATAAGAAGTCCAAACATCGACTCCCTCTGTTGATTCCTTTTTTAATATTTCACCAAGGGCAAAATCGGTAACTATCCTTCTTACCTCTGTAAGAAACTCTGATACAGTAAATTCTTTACCGTCAGGTCTTTTTACTATATCATATTTACTATATGATTCCAAAGCAGGACCGATAGCCGACCAAACAAAGTCAGGTCCTCTAACACCTTCATCCCAGAAATATCTTAATCTATTGCTTATATTCTCCTTCATCTCTTTTAATACTTGTTGGTGTTTGCCTTTTCCTGCTTTATTCTCTCTCTTTCTACAGACCATCCAGATTGATGTAGACAAAGAAGAACGATTATTATTTCTAACTCCACCTCTCATTTCTGTATCTAATGGCAAAGAGGCTGTGATCATGAAATTAGAACCTATTAAGGCTTGAACCAAAGTTTCCCAGGCATCGGGATCCTTATTAGCAAATACTACAACAAATATTCCTCCATTTATTAGTATATCTGATTGTTTTTTGAATGCCTCTGCCATACCTTTTTCATACTTTTCTTTTGTTAATAGTTTTGCTTTATCATCACCGATACCCTTTTTACTATTAGCCATCAAGTGTACAATCAATTCTTTTTCTTTGGGTGTTAATTCAAAATTAAACAATTTCTCTATATCATCATCCACAATATTTTGATTAATAAAGTTTTCATTTTCATTAGAACCTCTTAAAATCATTTTTGATTCTATACCATTTTTAAAAATTCTTTTAAGCCAAACATAGAAAAAATCAGATATATTTGAATATGGTATAGAATCATAATATGGAGGATCTGTTACACCGCAAAAATCGTATTCATGTAGTTCTATATCATTAGCTGATAAATTTAATATTGTAGGATAAATACTATG
>CAYUUC010000320.1:0-4176 GCA_964447635.1 uncultured Spirochaetia bacterium | reverse complement strand
AATGATACAAGCAATAAATGAAATTGACCGAAAAAACTTTTATGAAGCATTATCTTTGCTGGCTGAAGCTGATATGTATATTGATAATAGCAAAACAAAGGAAGAAATCGAAGAAACTTATAACGATGCTTTAATAAAACTAGCAAAACAGGATGAACAAAAAGGCTTAAGTAGGGATTATTCAAATCTGCTTTTAGAGAATAGGCGTGCTATTAGAGAAGGAAAAATATATGACGATATTGATAGGACAATCAATTCCGCTATCTTTAGGTCTGAAGCATTGAAACAATATGCAGAAGCTTTGGATTTACTATTTATCGCAGATCAGATGTATCCCAATCCCAAACAGCAAATATTAATATCCAATCTATATTCTTCAATCCTGGATAAACTAATCGAGAAAGATAAGAGTCAAAACATCAAAAGGGAATACATGACCCTTTCTGATAGAAGGAAAAAGATAAATGATGCATTATATAATGATAAAAAAAATATATATCAGGAAAATCCGCTCGCAAACCTTGATCTAGATAATCAAGAAACATTATTGTCCAGTGTAGATGATAATCAAGATAATAAATCATTAAACAAAGAAACTCCACAATCAAATAAGACCGGCAACGATAAAACTAATATAGATAATACCAGAAAAGAATCTAAGACCGAGAATGATAATGTAAAAGTTGAACCTAAAACTGAGAAAGATAATACACACATCCAAAAACCTATCAATGATGAGAAAATCAAACCAGAACCAGAAAAGAATGATAAGCAAATTAAAGTAGACCAAAAAGAACCTTTTACCAAATCTGATAATGAAAGAGATAAAACCAATACTGATGATCCCCCTGTTGATGTGAATAAAGCTATAAGTGAAGGGAGATTGGAAGACGCAATTAGCATGCTAGAAGAAGAATTGAAAAAGGGTAAGAATGATATTGAAATCATCTTAAAATTGGTTGAAGTTTATGGTTTAATGGGAAAGCTAGATGAAACAAGCGATTATATAAAGGATTTATTAAAAACTAAAAATACTAATCTAGATAAGCTCAAAAAGTTAGCAGATTCATATTACAAAAACGATTTATTTAGTATAGCTTATGAGTTCTACAATCTTTATAATCAAAAAAACACCTATGATTATGATGTATTATATAAAATGTCTCATATTGAACTTTCTAATAAGCAACTTGACAAAGCAACACAACACTTAATAACCATTATTAATCATAAAGCAGGTTTAGATAGGGATATACTTAAAGATTCATACTATCTAATGGGCTTAGCAATGGAAATGAAAGGCTTAAGCACCAACTCTTTGGGTTATTATAGTGAAGCAATAAAAATCGATAAAAATTATATTAAACCAATGATACAGATGGGCAAAGTTTACTATAAATTAGGGACAAAAAAGACCCGAACTAACCAGTTTAGCAAAGCCAAAGACATTTTAACTCAGGCTTTAAAGGTAGACTCTAACAACTATTCTACATTGTTATGGTTAGGAAAAACCGAAGAAAAATTAGGTAATATTGAAAATGCTATTTCAATGTATAGAAAAGCCACTCAAGTGAGACCGGATGATTATCAATCAAGAGTTTTACTAGCAGATGCTTTGTTACAAGTTGGAAAGGCTAATGAAGCTGTTTCTCAGTTTGAAATTGCATTCTTAGCAAATTCTATTAGCGGTAATGATGGACTTATTTTATTAGAATATGCTGAAGCATTGAGGAAATCAGGTAGATATCAAGATAGTATAAATATATATAATCAAGCTTTCAATACAGAGGTTGACAAAGACCTGATATACAAAGGGCTTTCTGAAGTATGTTTCATGGAAAAGAAATATAAAGAGTCAATAAACTATTTAGAGAAAGCAATTGATATTAATAGCAATAATCCTATTTACTACACTAATATAGCGATAGCATATAATATAATTGGACAATTAGATAATGCAGAAAAATATTATAAAATAGCCTTGAATAAAGATAAAGATAATCAATTCATAATAGAAGAATTAGCCAGCTTATATATTACTAAGGGTGAATATGATAAGGGTATTAAACTTTTGGAAGCCATTATCAATGATGGAAAAGAAAATGCAGATTTATTATACTTCCTAGGAGATGCTTATATTAAAGCTGGAAGAGAATCGCAAGCAATAAATGTGTTTAATAAATTATTAAATGAGTATCCGGATTATAATAACACAAAGGTTGTCATGGAGCAATTAGAAATCCTTTCTCAATAACGATTCTCCCTACTCTTTTCCGATAAAGAAACTTACTATAAATCCCAATACTAAAGCAATTAAAGCACCAGTATTAGCCAGGAGGTGTTCTTCTATATGTGGTATAATATTTTTTACAACTTCAACAAAGTTTTTGCCGATTTCGGCTAATTTCTCTTCATTGAAAAAACTCTCTATAGTCATTGATGGTGTAATGAGTACGAATTGTATAAGTATATAGATGATTATAATTAATATTCCAAGCCAAATAGCAGTCCTCAATAATTTTCCAGCTATTAATCCAACAATAAATGCTATTATCAATGTTACTATCCATTCAACTAAATTGGAATCAGGAATGATTTGTTCCAAGCTATTACCTCCTTATTGTTTATCTATATTAGGAAACCATCTTCTAATTAAATCTATATCTATGGTTTCTATATTCCAAATATTTAACATATGGTTTATCTGATATATTAACATATTATCACCAGTAAAGAAATTTTTGGATTTTTTTTTCGCTTCTTTTATAAGTTTTGTTTCTATGGGATTCATTATGATATCACTAATAATAACATCGTCTGAGAATAAATCAATATCAATTAGTAATGGATCATTTTTTTTCAATCCCACAGAAGTAGTATTTATCAGCAAATCAATATCTTTCAGATTTCTTTTGTTTATTTCATTATATGTAAAAATATTAATGTTATTATAATAAGGATAAAATATATCCTTTATTCTCTTTGCTTTTTTCTTATTTCTATTAACAATTATCAATTCTTTGGGATGTTCTTTAATTAAAGAAAAAGTAATGGCTCTGGAAGCTCCTCCAGCCCCCATAATCATAATGGATTTATTGGAAATCTTAAATTTTTTCTCATGTTTTAATGCTTCTAGGTAACCAATACCATCTGTATTATATCCAATGATTTTACCACAATCAACAAATAATGTATTAACTGCTCCAATATTTTTAGCATTATTATCTAATATATCTAAATACTTGATAGCTACAGATTTATAGGGGATACTTAGATTAAGTCCAATATAATTAGAGGAATATCTAATGAAATCAAAAAATCCTTTTAATCCTTTATCACTTAGTATATGCGTAGGAATATAAACAGCATTAATGGATAAATAATTAAATATTTTATTAAATAAATTGGGAGTAATAACCTGTTTTATAGGATTAGCCAAGATAGTAAAGATTTTTGTATCAGGATTAATCTTTTTCATATATAAATAAAAGAAATTGTATTTATTGTATGGTTTATTAAAAAGGAGGTCATTATCGACCTCCTTTAAATGTAGAAGTATTTTTTTATAGACTATTTCTTCTTTCGTCTTTTCTTATTCTTCTTAAGCCCAATTTGTTGAGCCTTATAAATAATACTAGCATAACTCCTGCTTAATATATTGGCAATTTCTTTACCTGATAATTTTTTATAATTATTCCTTAAATACTTGATTTCTTCATCAGTCCAGATTTTGCATCTATTGGAGGAGCTTGCATTTTTCTTATTTATCTCTTTTCTAAATTCTCTAGTTTTAGCTAAACCGAGTTGACTTCCTTTTTTCTCCACACTGGATACCGATTTATTAAGTTTTTTAGCAATATCTTTATTAATTGTGTTTGGATACAACTTCTTCAATAAAGCGATATCTGCATCACTCCAATGTAAAGATTTTTTTATTTTCTTTGTGGGCATTTCTTATAATCCTTTACAAATAAAGTATATAAGATGTAAGTACTAAACATCCATTTTGAGTAACTACATCAACGAGTAGAGATATCGTCCTTGAAGCTATTATTAAAGATTATTAGAATATAGATTAAAAATCAATATTTATCGGTATTATTAAGTAAAAAATTTAACATTTTTTTTATTTTTCTCTGTTTTTTTTCCTGCAAAGATTTCACCTAAATTTTTTAT
>CAYUUC010000319.1:0-4180 GCA_964447635.1 uncultured Spirochaetia bacterium | reverse complement strand
AAAAACTTTTTCTAAAAAGAACTACCATAAGCAAAAATTATACCGCTCACTAATGTATCTTAGCATATTTAATACCAAAATTCATTGATAAGGAACGGACGCTGAGTTCTTCTCGGGAAAAGACTCAGTGAACTTAGAATTACTTTTTTATTAAGAATTTATGTATGATAAAATATATACATATCGGATATATTTTACTAATGATTTATCTTGTCGTCGAGTGAATCGATTTTATTAAAAATAGAAAGATGATTAGCATTAGAATTAGCGGGAAAATTTTATTTCATTTTGTTCGTTAATGGCATCCTGGATATTCGGGTAAAAGGCTATAACTTTATCTATCCTAATGTAGTCGAAGATATTCCTTACCGACTCATTGTCCATATCTATGCAGACTTTTAGCTTTGTGCCATGGTCTATGATATTGCTTATACCCATAATTAGCGTACCAAGACCTGAGGAATCTATTACCCTTACCCGGGTTAGGTCAAAGACGAATTTATACTTACCATCTTTGAGCAGTTCGGTATATTCCTGAGATAAGTCACCTTTTTGCCCTATTACAAAATCACCCTTTACTTCAAAGATTTCGTAATCGTCAATTTGTTTCCTTTTATATTCCATCATAGCCTACTAATTCCTTTTTCTTATAATTTTTTGCTTAATATATATAGAATATTATCAATATTTTTAAAATTGACAACGTAAACAAAAAGGAAAACATATTTTTTTTCTCTAATGTTTATTTAAATTCGACTTTCATGTACTTCTTTTTTCCGGAACGTAGGATAAGGTTATCATCAGTTAAAGCACTACCATCGACGGTCATGTTCATATCGCTTATCCGTTCATCATTAAGATAAGCTCCTCCCTGCTTGATGAGTCGGCGAGTTTCACCCTTGGACGATGTAAGTCCTGCTTCCACGAACAGGTCTATCACCGGCATCCCCCCATCCAGCATGGCTTTGGGCAGTTGGGTTGTGGGTATATCAGCGGTCTGTATGTTACCACCGAATGCGGCTTCCGATGCTTGCTTCGCTTCTTCTGCCTCCTTCTTTCCATGGGTAATCTTGGTGCATTCGTAGGCGAGGACTTTCTTCGCTTCTCTGATGTTTGCCCCTTCCAGCTTACCCATACTCTTGACCTCGCTCATCGGCAGGTATGTATACAGGGCAAGGAACTTCTCCACATCGGCATCGGTAGTGTTTATCCAGAATTGATAGTAATCATAAGGAGAAAGGAGTTTATCATCCAGCCAAATCGCCCCACCTTCGGTCTTACCCATCTTAGCTCCGGTGGAAGTGGTTATAAGAGGCCAGGTCATAGCGTAGACCTTGTTCTGGGTCTTCTTCCTGATGAGTTCATATCCGGTGATGATGTTTCCCCATTGGTCAGACCCGCCAACCTGAAGCTCGCAATCGTATTCCTTGTTCAAGTGGTAGAAGTCGTAAGCCTGCAGAATGCTGTAATTGAATTCGAGGAAGCTTAAGCCCTTCTCCCATCTCTGCTTTACACTATCCCGGCTAATCATCACATTGACGCTTAGGTATGGTCCAACCTCCCTTAGCATCTCTATGTAGTTAAGTGATTTAAGCCAATCGTAGTTGTTCAGCATGATTGCCGGGTTATCCCCGCTGAAGTCTATGTATTGCTCGATCTGTTGTCGGATGGCTTCGGCGTTCTTGTTGATGTCTTCCGGGGTAAGCATCTTTCTCATCTCGTCTTTACCGGATGGGTCGCCGATTAGCGTCGTCCCACCTCCTACTATGCATAGTACCCGATGTCCCGCCTTATGAAACCATGACAGAGCCATTAGACCCAGCAGATGCCCTACATGGAGAGAGGTCGCGGTGGCATCGATTCCTAGATAGAGGGTGACCTTATTTTCATCGAGTAAGGATTTTAGCTCCTCCTCGTCGGTACACTGGTATAGAAAGCCTCTTTCTCTTAGGGTGTCAAATACATTATTCATATTAATATGTCCTACTTAAGTTTTGATTAATACTCTATGACGAATAAAGTTAATAAGATTTTTGTTATAAGCAAGATTTGGACGATTTTTTGTTTTTTCCTATACTTAATCTGTCAATCATTGTTATTTATGCTTTTAAGAAAGCGAACATTTAGTACCATAGCGACCAAGCTCATCACTACGAATATGCCTACGAAGGTTATAAACTGAATGATGGTGATCTCAACTCCATACATCCTTTGGAAGATTGTTTGGAATATGACCACAACACCTATCAATGAGTTTAGCGTAAGTATGACAGGGCTTATAAGATAACCTAATGCTTTTCGCTTGAACATGGACACAGAAGCGATTAACGCTGCAGGAGCAATTATACCCAAATCCAGTATGAATGTCGGCTCAGTTGTACTTATCCCCAAGTTCGTCAATGGCTCTCCATTGACCATTGAATTTATTATTTCGATTAACCAGACAAAAGTTGACAATCCTGTAAAGATGAGAAAAACTGCTATAGCTTTGTGAGGCATCCTTGATGAAATTTTCGAGGTTATGTCCTTGAGGTTAATGCTAACTAACGATACGATGAAAGCGTATAAGGAAGAGGAGAACAATATCAGATAAACAAGATATAACGAATTGTAGGATATGCCAAACCCTATCGACACTGAATAATACAGGAAGTACGACAGCAAACCTCCATGCAACATCCTCAATCGTAAGGAATGGCTCTTATTCAACAGGATGAGCGTGATGAGGAATGCTGGTATTGCCACGAATAGGGTAACAGCGTCAGTTCCTTTGTTGATAGGAGCTTTGAATGCATTCTCGGTTGAATAGAGACCTTTCCCGAATATCTTGACCCTTTCTCCATGGACATTTTCCATGTAGAAAGATTCACCATCATCCTGCCAGAACAAGCCTACCGAAGATGCAATTATCGACATTAATATAACAACAATCGATAAGACATTTAATATTTGTTCATTCTTTTTACTTAAATGTAACGTTTTAATCATTTATAATATCTCTTTCTCAATATCTCCAAAAGAAAAATTCTCAATGTCTTTATGTATTGATAGTATGGTTTTCTTACTATTTTCATAGTTCTTTTCAAACTCCACTAAATCTTTGACTGAAATATCATCCCACATCTGTTACTCATCTAAAAGGTTCAGATATTCCCGATAAATCATTATAACTTCTTCCATCAACTCTTTATCTATCAAATTCTTATCAGTGACAAGTTCATGAACTTTATTCCGTAATTCATCATCGGTAATTAATTCCATAAAAAATAACCTCCGCACATACACATCAAATATAACACCGCACACCATGATAAGCCAAGCATGTTATTTATAGATATCTCCTCTGCTACCTATATCATAAATCTTTATAGTGTTAACATCCAGCTCAACTTTGAAAATAACTCTTATCTTTCCTAATCTTAGTCTGTAAAAATCCTTCCATTTCCCTTTCAATTGTTTGATATCAATATCAGGGTCTTTTCCATTAAGAAAATTTGAAATATTTATTATTCTATCAGTTATTTTATTTTTAAGGTTATTATTTAAATTATTGATCTTCTTTTTTGCTCTTTTTGAAATGATATATTTATAATTTATCATTCAGCAGGTCACTCAAATTCTTCAAATTCTTCATCATCATACTTATTGGGAGACTCAAATAATTCATTAATAGTATCCATTTCCTTTTCATCAGCATATCTTAATAGTTGAAGGCGAATACTTGCCATCTCTTGTTTAACAGCATCAGATACCGCATTCCTTATCATTTCATAAAGTTTGTTTTCATCTATGTTAATATCCATAAAAAATAACCTCCGCACATACATATCAAATATAACACCACACACCACGATAAGCAAAGCATTAACCATGCGGTGATGATGTAGCACGACATCGCCACATCATATACATTACATTATCGATGCGGGTGTATAATATGCGAACATTTTACTATGATTAGTAAATATTACCTCTAAAGTCGATTTTATCCACAAACAATCTGTGACTGATTTCATCCACCGAAAAGATTATTCTCAATTTCCCTCTTCTTAATCGATAATAACTCTTCCATTGACCTGTTAGCTTTTTCAAGTCGATGTTTACATCTTCGTTATTAATAAATTTTATCGCTCTTTAGTTAAATGTTGTGGAATTTCTAAACCCGACCCCCTAAATCCCC
>CAYUUC010000318.1:0-4186 GCA_964447635.1 uncultured Spirochaetia bacterium | reverse complement strand
ATATAACGCTTTATGGAAGTATTTTAGGGATTCATCATACTTTGCTTGCTGTCGGTAAATATCTCCAATATTATTTATCAATACAACGGTAGCGTCCAAGAAACCATATTCATCAGCTAATTCCAAACTCTTATGATAGTACTTCAGAGCTTCGTTTTGGTTACTTTCATTAGCATATGACACACCTATACTGTTATAAATACGGGTTAGTATTCGATTTCTTCCAGAATAATTGGAAACCTGGTCTATCTTTAAAGCTTTAAACAGATAATCTCTTTCATTAATTGGGTCTCCTATTCTATCATATAGATTTGCTAAAACGATATAGGAATCTTGAATACCTTTATCCTCGTTAATTTCCTTATAATACTTCAATGCTTGAAAAGCGTAATCAAAACCCTGGCATTGTTCACCCATCCTCATATAAGCAGTAGCTATAGCAATAGAAGAGTCTCCAATTAATTTTTTCTCGTAAATTTTGGTGGAATTTTTCACAGCTTTCAACAGCAGGTTAAGAGCTTTCTTATACTCACCTTTCTTTATGTAAATCTCACTCAGACTTATTTTATCTTTTATAGCCCCTTTGAAATCATTCTTCCGATTTTTAATCTTGATCGAATTTCGATAATAATTCGATATACTCTCAATCTCAGCATTTTTATATTGGATATTTCTACCACTTTGTGTCTCTACTTTACCACCTCTTATATCGGTTATCATTATAGTTAAATCATCGTCGAATTTCTCCTTACCGGTGAAACTTTTTAAGTTCTCCTCTACAATCCTGATTAACTCTTTAGGTGGAGCTTTTATATGACTCTTTACCAGGTTATATAACCTTTCATCTCCGAATAATTCCTTATTTTCATTCCTGGCTTCTATTACACCATCAGTATAGGTAATAAATCTGTCTCCTAGACTAAAATCTATCTTCTTCTGTTCGAAGCTTACCCCTTCACATACTCCAATAACCATTCCCATACCACGAGTATCAATCCTCACTAAATCATCATTTACTGAATTATACCATAAGGCATATGTATGCCCTGCTGATGAATAGATAAACCTCTTATTAGGAAAATCTATTATTGAATAGAATGCTGTAAAGAAGCTCCGTTGTCTAAGTATTTGATAGAACCTTTCATTAAGATACTTCAATACTACCTTAGGTGATGTATCTACCTCCACAGCTTTCGCTAATAATATCTTAAGCATATGAGTAACCAAAGCAGCAGACACTCCATGTCCGGATATATCGGATAGTAATACACCATAAACCTTGTTGGGCAACAATTCTACCACATCATAAAAATCACCGGTAGTTTCAAACATAGAAACAAGGTCAGCTTTTATTGATATAAGTGGATTATCCGGTAGACTCTTCGGGAATATACAATTCTGTATAGATTTAGCCATATCGTGTTGGTTTTTGAAATCTGTTAAAGCATTTTCTATACTATTAAGCCCCGCATCTTTCCCTTCGTAAGACTTTACAATCTCAAATAATTCTCCAATGGTGGTGGAGTATTTTTTGAACATGTTAATCATTGATTTTAAAACAAGATTAGGAATATATCCAGAGTCTTTCAACTTCTTAATCATTGAATGGAGATTGTTTTGATAAGAAAATTTATTATTAATCGAACTAATCTTTTCTTTGCTCATAATTATCCATTAAAAAACCTCTATCTATATATATTAACACCAATTACTTATTTTTCGATATTATATTCATCTTTTATCTTTTCTATAGTCTCTTTTTCATATTCCAATCCATACTTAATAGATAAATGATAAGCATCATTAATCATTGATAATGCCTGGTTCTTTTCCTCTTTGTTATCCATAATATAAATAGCATATTCATAAAGAGCCGGGATATGAGTTTCGGGATAAATCGGATTCTTACTTCTGGAAACTGCCTCCTTATAAAACCTTTCCGGAGCATAACTAACCTTACATATATTAAGTATTCGATCGATTAACTCTTTATTAGCTGTCTTATCCTGTTCACTCATCCTAGCGAGATTCTTAGCGATAATAAGATAAACCCTACCTCTTAGAAAATCTACTTTAGTTTCATCATTAATATTTAATGCCCTCAAACAATCTTCCAGGGATGTTTTATAGTCATCCTGCTTGAGATATAGTTCCGCCCTTAATACCAGAGTGCTACTTTCTATCGATGGTATATGGTTCTTGGAGGTAGACTCTATACATTTGTTAAGGTAATCCATAGCTGTTTGAATCTCTCCCTTCCTCATATACAATTCTCCAAGGTTATGAAGAACTGTCACATATGTAAACTTATCTTCCCATTCCTCTAATATTTTTAACGATTTCTGGAAGAGTTTCAAAGCTTCATCAAAATTACCAAAACCTTTATGTAGATTGCCTATATTATTTAACAATTTTGCTTTTATAGTACTTTCCTTAAGAGAATCGATTATCTCTGAACCTTTATTATAATACTCCATAGCTTTATCAAAGTTTTTCTGTGTACTATAATATACCCCGATACGATTATAACTTAGAGCCATAGCCAAATCTTTCTTATGCTCCTTGGCAAGTTGCAAACTTTTATTCTCATATTTAATTGCTAATTGAGGTTTCCTTTGCATATTATACACTTGAGCCAATAGAGAATATGCTTCAACCAGGTTTTCCTCATCATCTGAGTTTTTATAATACTTTAGATTTTTATTTATATATTCTACAGCTTTCTTAAGATTACCAACTTTTAGATATAAAGAAGCTAACCTATCTATGATATTGACTGATATCTTTTCATTATCCAAACCATAGGATAGATTTAAAGCATCGGTTAGATATGAAACGGACTTCTCGTACTTACCCAGTGCATTATAAATGTCAGCCATATTTAATAGTACTTCAATAATTCCTTTCTTATCTGAGTCTTGCTCTTTTAGCTTTAATAATTTTTTATAATATGATATTAGCTTTTGGGACTCCTCAACCCGGAATGAACCTTTCTTTATCTTTTCATTAGCATCTTTGGCTATATTGATGTACATTAATGTAATGTCATCATTCTGTTTAACATCTTTTTTAAAGTCCTCAACCTCTTTTACCATTAATTCAAGTTTTTCTTTTGTGTTTTTATCTTTTTCATTTTCTATAATTCTCTGTAGTCTTTTACTATCAAATGTTCTTCCAGTTTTGTCTTCTAGTTTGGATAAACCATCAGTATAGACTAATAATTGGTCTCCATATTCCAGTTTCATCTTTTTCTCGTCATACTCATACTTATCATCTACACCTACCATAGGACCTTCGGTGGATATAGGTATGAGTTTTTTAGCTGTATGGTCATAAATCATATTATCAGTATGACCAGCGGTTACATATGACATTTCCTTATCATATAAGTCTATTACACAATAGAAACAACTTAGATAACTGGATTGTTTGAGGGTTTTTGCTAATTCTTTGTTCACATAACTTAGAACCAGTCTAGGAGATAGATACTTAGATACAGCATTACTGAAGAGCATCTTTACCATACTGGTTACCAAAGCTGCTGAGACCCCGTGTCCGGAAACATCTACAACCACAACACCGTATACCCTTCCTTCCAGTATCTCGAATACATCATAGAAATCGCTACTTGTTTCTTCCATAGGTATAAGATGAGCGGTTATTTGTATAATTTCATTAGCGGGTAGTTTTTTGGGAAAGATAGCTTTTTGTACATATTGGGCTATTTGTAGTTGTTGTTTAAATTCTTCGTAGGATTCTGATATGGTTTTGGATATATCTTCTATATCTTTATCACCGTCTTTAAACACAATTTTGCTAGCCTTTGTATAGTATTATATTGATTAAGAATTAATTCTTCGGTTTTTTCTATTAGCTCTCTATATTCTTTTTCTACAGGTTTTAGTTTTTTTAATTCTTCTATAATAGACAAAGTATCAAAATTATTTTCCTGGTTATCGTTTTGTGTACTATTGTTCTCTTCCATAACACCCTTTCCTAAACTTATCTATTTTAAGTTATTTATCCTTAGTAAAGTTAATAAAATATAAATATTTTATAAAATTCTGTAATCATCCGGAAATATAGCTAAAAGCTATTTTTAAAACATATAAAATTATCCATATAAGTCTATATATCTTTAGAATAATAAATAAATATTCTATCACCCAATAAATATTTATCGGAA
>CAYUUC010000317.1:0-4186 GCA_964447635.1 uncultured Spirochaetia bacterium | reverse complement strand
TGAGAAACTTATGAAGAAAGAAATTATTAATTTTATACTCGCATTAATAATCGGGATTGTCATTGTATTATTCAATCTCTCTATTTTCCTTAATTGGGATTTATTTTCGGATGAAAAGGATAATGTTGAATTTGCTATTAAGGATAACCATTCGGAAAGTGATAATGATGAAATAATGAATGAATCTTCCATTGAAGAAATGGACCAAAGCGATGATGAAGAAGAATCTATACCAATAGATGAAGAAGATTTATCCGAAGAAACACCCGCAGAAACTGAAACCATAGAAGAAAGTGAAGACACCATTGATGAAGAAATGGACCAAAGCGATGATGAAGAAGAATCTATACCGATAGATGAAGAAGATTTATCCGAAGAAACACCCGCAGAAACTGAAACCATAGAAGAAAGTGAAGACACCATTGATGAAGAAATGGACCTAATGAATGAATATGTTGTTTTATTAGATGAAACCGAGATTATAGAAGAAGAACAATCAGAGACCGATGAAACAGAATTAGGCAAAGAACCTACAATTAGTAATATAGAAAATAAATGGAACAGTTTATTAAGTTCATTAGATATGGATATTGATTATGAAGAGACCATAGCAGAGATAAAAGATTTTAAACCTTGTATGGTAAATAAACTGGAGAAAACAGACATTCTAAAGCTAGCTCAGATGATAAATGAGCCTGCTTTGATGATAAATAAGATTCTCATAAGCCCAGATAAGAAAATCATGGCTGTAAGTATAAATGAGGATATGGTTAAGATAATAGATTGTGAGACCGATTCTGTCTTTAGATATAAGATTAATTACCCGTTTATATTGGATGATTTAAGGTCTGGTAGAAAGATTATATTGCTATTTAAAAAGATAAAGACTTTCCCTGAAATACTTATCATTAGCCATCTTAACAGGTCTTTTAATCTTAATTTTATAAGTAGGAAAATGATTCGCTTCATGATACATATTTCCGACTATGGTAAGATTATAAACATAGAACCATTGGGCAGTTTCACTAGCAATGAATAGAAAGTTTATACCAATTAGCTTTTAGCAACTAATATTACCCCAACAATAATTAAACCTATTCCTAGCCATCTTTCCCAGCTTACATTTTCCCCAAGGAAGAAGAAAGAGTACAATGTAACAATGATATATCCCAGAGCAACGAAAGGACGGGCATAACTTAATTCGTACCTGGATAAAACCCATAACCATGCTATCATACTAAATGCGTAGCATACTAATCCAGAAAAGACAAAAGGAGAGAAAATAGATTTTATATAATAAACAATAAAATCAGTAATCTTATTTGCATTTTCCAATTTACCGATAGAATCCATTCCTTTTTTCATTAGGATTTGACCGGTAGCTCCAAAAATAGTACTAATAATAATCCATAAAATTTTCATAAAATTTTACAGTAATTGCTTTTCTTCGTCATTTACTTCAATGGTTATCTTGGGAAATGTTGATTTGAGGGCTTTGGCTGATTCTATGACTTTATTTTTATTATCTTCCGATGTATTATTAGTTTCAGCATATAGTACTATGTTTTTTCCTTCGCTTTTGAAAGTTTCTTTTACGGATTTAAAATCAGGGTCGCGGTTATCTATAATTTTTATATTTTCACCATATTTATCGTTATGTTCATCGATTTTCTTCTGTTCTTCAGGAGTTAAATCTTCCTCTCTAAATCCAGTAATATAAATTGAGTTAATCATATATATTAATAATAAGAAAAGAACATCACCAATTCTATATCTTAATAAAAAATTCTTAACTAGATAAAATATAATGAACAATTAGAAAAAGTGTCTAAAAATTATTTCTTCTTGTTTTATTGTGGTGTCACCATTGGGTAATTTCAAAACTCTCATAATCTCCCTTTCAACATCACTGCTTAGATCAATAGGAATAGGTCTTTTTAATTCTTTATGGTTAATATCCTTTACTATTTCTATATTTGGTCTGAGTGTATGTTTAGATTCCCCAAGAACAACCCCAATTTCGTTGGTATTAAGTATTACCCTAGAACCTACAGGGAATATATTACTAACTTTCATCCTTTCTGTAACCATTTTTATAAATGTATTGGCAATTTTCTTATGATATATTTTTCCAGTTCTCAAATAGAAGTATAGTAGGGCGACATTTGGTTGAACTGATGTACAATATGGTTTATAACTTATTAAGGCATCATACATCTCTGATATTGTTATAATCTGTGATAATGGTAATATCTGTTTAGCATTGAGTTTTTTGGGATAACCCTCTCCATTAATAAGTTCATGATGTTGTAAACACATCAGTAAAAGATTCTTTTGAATACCTGATATACTTTTTAGAATGTTTACAGTATAAGCAGGATGTTTTTGCACTTCTATCATTTCTTCTCTGGTTAGTTCTGTTTCTTTATCTATGATATTTGGATCAAGTTTAACCACCCCTATATCATGTAGTAATCCTGCTAGTGAAACATTTAATATGACCGGTGGCTTTAATCTAAGATGGATAGAGGCAATCATACTTAATGTAGCTACATTTACGCTATGTGTAAATAATCCTTCTGATGAAAAAGTCTTATCTCTACTTTGAGGTTTTAGAAGACTTATGATGAATCTTTTTTTATCAATAACCTCTTGTATTAGATTGTTCAGCCTTTCTCTTAGTAGCTTTAAGCTAATATATTCTTTTCTTTTTATTTTTTCATAAGTTTGTCTTATAAGCTCCCGGAGGTTTATTTGTTTATCTCTAAAGCTCTTTATTTGTGCTTTTTCTTCTTCGCTAGGTTCTTGATGTAATCTGGGTAATTTCTTCCCTATACTTGATTTGGGGGCTTCCGGGATATAATATAAGAATAATATTCCTCTGCTAAGTAGGCTATCAATGTCACTTTTAGAAAAAGGTTTATTTGCTTCTTTTATCTTATTTCCTCGTTTATCGAACGATTTCCCTACAAGTATAGTTCCTGGTTTCATATATCTTACATCGACTTCAACTTTTTCTAAAGTATTATCAATCGTATCATTTAAATCTATATCTTCATTTAGATTTTTATCTTTTTCTTGTGGCATATTAATTCCTCAAATTATTATTTTATTATAATTATCATCAGATGTATTTTGTATAAATTTAATAAAAATTCACTTAAATCTAAATTAGATAATAATAATATCTAACAAATTACCCATCAATGTGTTTTTTTATGTAATGAATTTAATTAAATTTATGATGAATTAAGATTTTGTAGAGAATATTTTCACTCTTTGTCTAAAAAACTATTTAATAGGAAAGTCCATATATGGAAATACTTAAAATCTCTCCCATTTCTATTAATGGTATCGCTAAAATTGTGGCTAATAACATAAAAAAAGGGAAACTAGTCATTATTCCAGCAGATACAGCATATGCATTATCCACTAATGCATTGGATGAGAAAGCCATCAAGAAAGTTTATGATGTTAAGAATAGGAATCCGAAAGAACCGATTCATATATTTATAAATTCTGTACAGTCAGCTGAAAATTATTCTTTCATATCTGAAAATCAAAAAAAGGTTATGAATAGATTCTTACCTGGTCCTTATACATTTATTTTAAAGAAAAAAGATATTATCCCTTCTCTTCTTACAGCGGGAATGGATACTATTGGTATTAGAATTCCTGACAATGAATTCATTACTCTTTTATGTAACTATTGTGAAACACCTTTTACTGCTACCAGTGCTAATAAAAGTGGATTACCTACAATATATTCTATTCATGATATTATCCAGCAATACGGTGAGGAGGCTATAACTAAACATTTCTCTAATATAGTGGAAAATGATGATTATATATTAGGGGAAACATCTACCATTATTGATATCATAGATATAAATGAACCTAAGATTTTAAGGAAAGGCAAAGATGTGAGTAAAAAGGAAATTCACTCCAGAATTAATAAAATTATCAATCTATGATTCTTCTAAACCAGCTAATATATAAAAATCGCCATTATCAGTCTTGAAAGGTATTTTTATATAAGATACATCCTTCTCTAGTTCCAGGTTACTTTCAAAAAATTTTTCTTTTTGTTTATTAATTTTTTTATCCATAATAGATTTTTTTGTCTCGATTGTTATCTTGTTAATCAATTCGCTAATAACCTCTGTAAAATCGCTTTCTTCTACAC
>CAYUUC010000316.1:0-4197 GCA_964447635.1 uncultured Spirochaetia bacterium | reverse complement strand
CCTCCGTAACAAAGCCAAACAGCTTCAACAGAATATGGAAAAAATTATACCTTATATGCCTTATCCTAAGTGTAGAGCAGATGTACGGAGGAGAATAAACAAGATTAATAATAGATAATATATTAAAGATATTTAGGAGGATAAGTCATTGGATACAAATAATATGCATAGTAACCCTTCCATAAAGAATAAAAGGGATAAATATTATTCAATTTTTGAAGGGAAAGAGATAAGTAAACTTATGGATAGTAAAAGTTCACCATGGAAAGTAATTATAGCTGATAAAAACGATGAAATCCATTTCAATACGAATCTGATGTTTGCTAAGTATTTTTCCCATGATGGTAGGGATATCCAGCTATTTAGTTGTTATAATTATCAACAGGTTATGCATAATTTAAAAGAACATCCAGATACCGCTGTAATCTTGCTTGATGCTAGTTTAGAAGATGGTAAAAACGGGATTGATTTTATAAGAAGGATAAGAGAAGAATATGGCTATGATATGGTGCGGATAATAGTACATGGTTTGTCCGAAGAAGATTTATCAGAAAGAGATATAATAATCAAATATGATATAAGTGATTATAAAGGAAAAGTGAAGATAAAAATACCGGAAATCTTTATCTCTATAGTTTCATCTTTAGGGGCTTACAGGGATAAAAAAATAAAAGAAATATTATTTAAAGAAGTTCATCATCGTGTAAAAAATAATCTTCAGATAATACAAAGTATATTAAGCCTACAATCCCAATATGTAAATAATCCGGAATTTGTTAAGGAAATAAAGGAGGGGATTAATAGAATTCAAACCATCGCTAATATTCATAAGAACCTTTATGAAGAAGAGAATATAGCTAGAGTTAACTTCTCTAAATATGTGAGAAACCTCGTCATTTCAATATTCAGAAATTTTAAGAAAGATTTTGAGGATATCGACCCTAAAGTCAATATTAAAAATAATCTCACACTGGATATAGACCATGCTATCCCTTGTGGGCTTATAATAAATGAATTGGTTTCCAATTCTTTAAAGTATGCCTTTAAAGGGAAAGAAAGCGGAATAGTTCTGGTGGATATTAATGAATTTGAAGAAGGTTTCTATAAATTAACTATTTCGGATAATGGTTTAGGGATGGATAATGTGATTGATTTCCAGAATACCACATCTCTAGGGTTCGAACTGGTCTCTTTATTAGTTGCCCAACTCGGTGGTACAATAAAGATGGAGACCTCTAAAGGGGAAGGGACAAAATTCATAATTTATTTTACTGAAACATCATAATAATTATAGTATAAAATATATAAAACTAATTATACAAAATATAGAGGTTAATTATGAAAAAACAAAAAATATTGATAGTAGATGATAACCATAACAATCTTTTTACATTAAAAAGTCTTTTAGATAATATGAACAATTGTGAGATTATTCAGGCTGATAGCGGAACTAAAGCACTGGAAGAAGTTCTTAAACATGATATCGACCTTATTCTATTGGATATACAGATGCCAGAATTAGACGGTTTTGAGGTTGCAAAGATGCTTAAGTCTTCAAATGAGACTAAGGAAATTCCCATCATATTTTTAACAGCTGTCTTTAAAGAAGAAGAATTCATCAAAAAGGGCTTTAAGATTGGGGCTACTGATTATCTAACTAAACCTATCGATAATAAGCAATTATTGGATATCCTAAAACTATATAACTTCCTTATGCAGTATAGGACGGATTGTGATGATTGTGATGAGATGGAAGAGAATGAGATAGATATGTATGCTGAACAATTTGCTAAAAAGGGATATACAGACGAAGAATAGCTTAATTTATCGATGGGAAACTAATTCGATAAGAATCCCAATAAGATTTGATTAAACACATCCGGATTTTCTTCCATGGGTAGATGACCGGTATTGTTAATCTTTTCCATTTGAGAATTAATCATCATCCGGTTTAGCCTATAACCTTTTTCTATGCTTATCCAGGGGTCGTTTTCCCCCCATATGATTAATGTTGGGACATTTATATCCGATAACCCATCACCAATGCCGTTTTTATTCGTATCACGGGACATTGCGAAGAATGAAATGTCAAAGTCACCCATAACAAATCGATTATAATATTCATCTACTACCTCATCTGTAACTACATCTTTTTTGATATATGCACTTATTAGGATATCTTTAAAATTATCCTTGTTTATTGTATACCTGGTCATATGTCTTCCTATCCTCACTATGGGATGGAAGTGAAAAAATATTCCTGGAAATAATGGTGGGTTTTCCCTTATTGAAGCATCGACCAGGATAAGCCTGCTAATCCTTTCCGGATGGTTAATAGCAAAATGAGTAACCACACTTCCCCCCATACTATGACCGACCATTACTGCTCTCTCTATCCCCTTTTTATCCATAACCAGGGATATGAGTCTAGCCTGCTCTTTGTGTGAGTAATCCGAAAAGAAACCTTTATCAGATAATCCGAAACCTTTAAGGTCTATAGCTATCACTCTATATCCTGATTGAGCAATATACATCTTATTTTCCCGCCATGAGTATGTAGAACCTCCCATTCCATGTATGAATATGATGGTTTTTTTTCCGTTATCTTCCGGTTGGAAATCAGTGGAGTGCAGGTCTTCTACATAAATCTTAATATCTTCGATATCGAGGAATTCTCCGTACTCGCTGGATAATTCGGTTTTACTGATTTGGATTAAATCCCTTTTAATGGGTATTATATACCCTAGAATAAATATCAGTATGATTAATATGATGAGTATTTGTAGTATCCGGATTATTATTTTGCCTATGCCTTTCTTTTTTTCTTTCAATTAAACTCTCCTAAATAGGTTATCCTTACTTTCACAAAATAATATAAATTAAAAGGATAAACAATAAATCTAGGTTTATCTTGTTCTTTATTGATTAACCAAGATGTCTTATATTATATAGAAAGTGTAAAAAGGAGATGATTATGTCAATAGAAAAGATAAAAATAGCGATATATGGTGCTGGTGGGAGGATGGGTAAGATGAATGCCATTACTGTGGATAAATCAGATAAACTATACATATCGTCGGCAGTAGAAGCGGAAGATAGCCCTTATATAGGGATGGATGTAGGCGAGGTTTGCGGTATTGGGAGGAAAGATGTGGATATCGTCTCCGATGTGAACTTTGCTCTGGAAAGGTCTGATGTGGTGATCGATTTTACAACACCTGATGCTACAATGAAGGCTTTAATCGAGAATAAGAAACATAATAAAGCATTCGTCATAGGAACAACAGGTTTATCCGAAACTCAGGTAGATACAATGAAAGAGCTTTCTAATTCTTTCCCTATTATCTATTCACCAAACTTCAGTATAGGAGTGAATGTATTATTCAAGTTGATACAAGAAGCCTCTTCTATGCTAAATATGGAGTTGGGTTATGACCTTGAAATAATAGAAGCTCATCATCGTTATAAAAAAGATGCACCCAGTGGCACCGCAATGAAACTGCTGGAAATTGCTTCCAAAAACACCGGGCGGAATATAGAGGATGCGGTTTATGGTAGGAAAGGGTTTACCGGAGAAAGGGATATAAATCAGATTGGGATGAATGTGATTAGGGCTGGTGATATCGTTGGGGAGCATACCGTTCTATATTCTACTATCGGTGAACGAATAGAGATTACTCATAAGGCTCATAGCCGGGGATGTTTTTCTAATGGAGCTATTAAGGCGGCTATCTTTGTTTATGGTAAGGATAACGGATTTTATTCCATGTTAGACCTTATATATTCAGATTAGTAAGGATGAATAAGGCTTCTTATTTTTATACTTATTATTGACTGAGTCATATATATTCCTTAAAATATGATTATATAAAATATTTTGTTATTTTTCTTAATGGTGATATATAAAATTAATTTTAGGTTTTGATATGTCTTATTATCTAACTAATTTAGAAATTAAAGACTTAAAAATTGAAATACAGTTTAATGCTGATAATGTTATAGATATTAATTTTAATGGTGTTATGTTGGCTGATGCTAACAAAAAGGTAGAACATTATATAAATAGGATTCGAAAACAAATCTTATCACATAATATAAATAAGATTAATATCGATTTTACCCAACTTAAGTATATGAATTCTAGTGGATTGAAGATCATCATTAGATGGTTAAAAGAGAATGAAGATTCCACTAATA
>CAYUUC010000315.1:0-4238 GCA_964447635.1 uncultured Spirochaetia bacterium | reverse complement strand
TCTGCTCCTAACATCTTCGCAGAGATACAAGATTTGGATGATAAGCTGAGAGAAGTTGTCCGATTGATTTTAAAATACGGGGTGGATAATGGGTTAATTAGGAAAGATATTAGCCTTAGAGTGGCTGTGGAAGTGATAATGAACATTAGCATTAACCTGCTGGTCAGCTCAAATAACGGATACCATGCTTTCTTCTCCGAATCGGAAATCTATGACACTACCACAAAGATCATCCTTAATGGTTTACTGACTGATAAAGGAAAAAACATTTTAGGTAGCATGGATAACAATTCAATAGAAGGAACAAATAAAATTACCACCGACCCTCACCATTTTGATGACAAATAATCCGAATTTCTAAATCCCTGATAGGATAATATCCTGATAGGATAATATAATGAAAAAAAATAAGCTGGATAAACTTAACCACCTCATCAGCGAGAATCACAAATTAGGCAAAGCGGCGAATGTAAATCTGGAAGAAGGTCTACCTTATGATAAACTAATAGAGAATGTAATAAGTTTAGATTATGATACAGCCAAAGAATGGTTCACCACCGTATTACCTGAGTTGGAAGGCGATGATATGCTGGACTTCTTGTCATCCGTCTCGACCGACCGGTCGGTATCAACACATCCCCTTATAAGCATCATAACCGAATTCCTATTATCAAAGATGGTTGAGCAGGGAAAGTCAATTGGAAATCAAAACCTGCACAAATATTACAAAAAGCTGATATCGAATCTGGTAGTCATTTTATACTATCAGAAAGACTTTAACAATATTGATTATTGCTACAACCTGTTCATTGGTTTAAATGATGAGGATGTCAACTCTGAAGCTATGACGGTATATCTATACGAGGGATTGGTCCTGAGCAGTAAGAAGTATTATTACGATGCGATACGCTTTTACTACAAAGCGTTGAACTGTGCCGAACAGCTGGGGGTAGACAGCTACAAAGGAAGGATATATGATTGCTTAGGTAGGGCTTTCGGAGATAAGGGCTTATTCAAGGAAGCCTACCAATACTACAATCTAAGCATAGCCAACAAAGAGTCCATGAATGATGTGCAAGGCTTAGCTATGACACTAGGTAATAAAGGTCGCCTACATGTAAACGCAGGTGAGTATGAGAAAGCATTGGACTGTTTCCGGCAAGACCTCGAAATCTCACAGCAGACAAACGATATCATCGGTCAGGTCATAATGACTTCACAGATTGGAGAGGTCTTATTAAGGCAACAGAAGGTAGAAGAGGCATTACGATTTTATAAGAAGAGTCTTAACCTATCAGAGAAGCACTCCAACGCTTATGGAATCGGGTTCGCCCTAATCGGTCTATCAAACTGTTATTTAGACATGAACTATTATGATAAATTAGAAGAGACTTTGAATACGATTAATGATGAATACATGGGTAGGAAAGGTTTTGAGGTAATACAAGCTCAGTACTACAAGGTGAGGGGGAAGTACTCCGAAAAGATAAGTAACTTAGGAGATGCAGAGGAAGAATACCTTAAAAGCCTGAATTGCCTTCCGGAAAACGTAAGCGGGAATGAGAGAGGGCTTGTCTACGAGAGGCTTGCTATAGTCAATCAGATGAAGCAGGACATGGACAAGTTCAAGTCATACATCATCAAGGCGGTGAAAAGGTTTGAAGAGGCTAACTCTTTCGCTCATCTGAAAAGGGTGTTAAACCTATTGAAGGATACCGATGTCAAGGAATGGCTATTATACAAGTTCGAGGGATTCCTCGGCAGGAATGTAACACAATACATCATACAATCCGACACCGTGGAACACACAGTAAGGAAGGTATACTCAACAGTCCTTTTCTCGGATATACGCGATTTTACCACATTCTCCGAAAAGATATCCCCGGAAGACCTTATCGAGACTTTGAATGACTACCTATCCGTTATGACCAATGTCATATTGAAATACGGCGGTGAGATTGACAAATACATTGGTGATGCCATCATGGCGGTGTATAACTCTGAATCGAAAGAAGAGACTGCCCGAAACTCACTACAGTCAGCATGGCAGATGATTAAGGAGTTGTACCTGTTCAACAAAACCCTCATTGACAAGAAGAAAGCACCCGTAAGGATTGGAATCGGTGTCCATTCCGGTGATGTCATCGCTGGGACGATGGGTTCAAGCTATAGAAAGAACTATACAGTAATCGGCGATGTTGTTAACACCTCATCGAGGATTGAAGGTCTAACCAAGAAGTACGGATTAAGCATACTATTGAGCGAAGACTCCTATGCACTATGCTCAGAACGGGAGGATATGCATTTCAGAGAAATCGATAAAGTCCTTATGAAAGGGAAAAAGAAACCCGTTGTCGTCTATGAACTCTTCCAGATAGGTGATATAAGCTCAAGACAGAAAGACACACTACAGCTATACAGGGAAAGCCTCAGTGCATACAAAAGGAAAGCCTTTGATAAAGCCTTAGAAGGATTTGAGAGCTTATACCGACAATCAAAGGAAGATGACCACTCGTCGAAGCTATACTCTATCTATGCCGACAGGTGCAGGAACTTCATAGACAACCCACCACCAAGTGATTGGAATGGGGTAGCCGTTATGAAAGAGAAGTGATGTTCCATCCTGCTACTTATATCCGTCTTTATCGTTTACCAACCGCGTGCTTCCGCATGAGCTGAGATGAAGTCGTAGCCTACTTTCTCCTCCCAATCGTAAGTCAGGAAACCCAGCGTCCTGAGGTAGTCTAAGAAAGCCTCATCGGATATCTTATATTGGTCCTCGAAAGCATCTACTTGTTCTTGTGATAGGTCACAGAGCCAGGAAAAGACCACTACTGGTATCTCCTCGATATGCTCATCCCATGCCTTGAAGGTGTTTTCTATGTCCAAAGTCTCAAAACCCATGAGTAGTAATATACACCCGCTTTTTACCATCAAATCAAGTAATTCTTTATCCTGCCCTGCTTCAATGCTGATTTGTGCTCCCCATATTATGTTAAGCGGGATAAGTTCTTTGAAGAATCGCATCGCATCTTCTCTATGAGCGAATAGGTTATCATCAATGAAGAATATTGCCTTTTTATCAAGGGATTCGATCTCTCTAACCACATCCTTAATTGGTCTATGAAACGAACCTCTTCCATAAAACTCGGAAACCGAGCAGAAATCACAATTGTACTTACAACCCCGATTATATTGAACAGGTTGGATTACTTTGTATTTCTTACCCTTGAAGATGCTTCTATCATAGTGGACGCCTTTTAATGTATCGTTGCTGGTTTTACCCTTATATATCCTTTCCAGACTTTTCGATCTAGCATCTTTGACCACCTGCTCCCATATAGGTTCAGCATCCCCTATGAGGACCGAATCTGAATGTTGTAATGCTTCTTCGGGTATGAATGTTGGGTGATATCCTCCCATAACCACGGATATACCTCTTTTCCGAAACTCATCAGCAATAGAATAGCTCCTCTTAGCGGTGAAAGTCCCAACTGATATAGCCACCAGGTCAGCTGTTTCCTCGAAGTCTATCTTTTCAATCCTTTCATCATATAATACTGTCTCAATATCATCCGGTGTTAAGCCTTTCAACACAGCAAAAGCCAGTGGCTGAAACGCATCGGATGACCTTTTATCGTATAGATTCGGGCATATAAACAATATCTTCATATTCTAATTCTAACCACCTTTTCTTGAATATCACAGCAAACCACATTCCAGGTATAATGGCTTATCATCATCTATAATCGGTATTGATTTTTCATTCTTTTTCCAATCTACGGAATAAATCAAACTACGGTATGTAAACCGTCGATAGGTTTCTATTATTTCCTTGAATGGGTTTCCATCTGGTATACCAATTGTTAGTATATCTGCTTTCTCATACGCATAAGTTGATATGTTATCTATAAACCGTTTGAATACAATTATATCATTATCTTTCACTGCCCAGAAAGATAATGTACTGAAGTTTAGTTGCTGACCTGCTTCGGGGAGCGTAGGGTATCCCATAAACTTGAACAAGAAAGAGAATAAGCGTATCCATTTATATATCCCACCGTAGTGCATAACGATGTATTGCTTATAGGCATTTTGTTTCCATAAAGCACCTGTTGCCAATATCTCTTTGCCCTCCTCGTCGAATAGTATATAGAAGTCATCATAGCTAAGGTCTCTAAACCTTCCATTTAATATGTCTTCCTCTTTTAATACAGGGAATAATTGGAAATGTTTCC
>CAYUUC010000314.1:0-4247 GCA_964447635.1 uncultured Spirochaetia bacterium | reverse complement strand
ATTATTTTTATGATTGTTTTAACACTGTCAATTGCTGGGATAACAAGTTGTGATAATCAACCACCTATAGACCCAACTCCAGAAGGTGTTTATTATCAGACCGATAAAATAATGAATGCAAACATTCCAAAAGAAGATCTTGAAGAAACTGTCGTTTGGCAAAGACATCCAGGGGTTGAGGAAAGTGATGAGTTTATTATGTTTGATGTAGGCAGAGATGAATCTGATTATACTACAAAAGGCCCTTGGATTCCTGAGGAGAAGCTTCCAGAAGGGGAAAGAGCTTACTGGAGGTTAGACAACTGCTTTATTGATGGAGTATTCGTAGTAACAGAAAAAAATGGGGATGTTATAATTCTTGAAGTTCCAGAAGATATAAGTTTGTTTGTTTCTTATGATCAAGATTATACTGTTGATAAAGTGACCGTAACAGATCTTGAGCTGGAAGATAAAGATACAGAAGGTTGCGAAGTATCCACAGGAGCTCCTAATGAAGTAGGAGTTCAAGGTTGGTCAGGACAACCATATTACTTAACTCCACGTGAAAGACAAGAACAAGAAAGAGGAGGAACAGAAAGTAATGAATTTTCTGAAATTAACTTTGATAATGCTACATCATTAAATGAAGCAATAAGAGAATATAAAGAAGAAAACACCTTCTGAAAATGAAAATAATGATTAGTTAAACATACAAATAGTACATCCCACCACCCAAAAATCAATCATTGCCCACAATCCCGCAAATGTGTTATATTTAATGTAAAGTCGAAAATCATAACAGGACAAAATCAATCTTATGGACAAATATAAGTTGTTGGAGAAGATAAAGAATAATCCACACAGCACCAACTTTAACGACTTCGTGAAGTGTATCGAAAAGTTCGGTTTTGTTTTCGCATCACAGATAGGTAGCCATAAGAAGTACATAAGGGAAGGTATACCCGAGTTTGTCGACATTCAAGATAAGAAAGGTAAAGCAAAACATTATCAAATAAAACAATTCGTAAAGCTTGTTAATAAATACAATTTATAGTTTATTTATGATATGGAGTTTTAATTTATGAACAAGTCAGAAATAGATCAATTAATAAGAAGATACCCAGTTAAGATATTTTATGATGAGATTGACAATGATTACATCGCTGTTGTGCTTGATGTTGAGGAATACGAACATACATCTGCATTCGGAGATACGCAGGAACAAGCATTGAAGGAATTACGCATCGTTTTAGAAAGCGACATTAAATTACGAGTTGAGAAAGGAATACCAATACCAAAGGTCAAACAGAATATTTGATACGCCTGACAGGTGATTCCAATATCACATTAGCAGATAATTACCCGCATTCCCGCAAATGTGTTATATTTAATACATAAGCAATAATTAACGAAGAAAATATGGCAAAATCTATAATCGAAAGTTTGATTAATGATATTATGAAATTGCCTCCTATACAGAGAATAGAAATTGTAGAGAAGATACTTAAAAGCTTCGAGTATGAGGGAAGAAGCGAAATTGACGATTTATGGAACGATGAAGTAGAAAAAAGAATAGATGATTATGAGTCGGGTAAAATTAAATCAAAAAGATTATAAAGATGTATTTAATGATATAAATAACGGAAAGTATTAGATGGAAGTTATATTCCTTGAACCCGCAGAATCCGAGTTAAAAGAAGCCGTCAGATATTATAACGAACAAAGTGAAGAATTAGGTTATGAATTTGCTTAGAGATAGAAAAGACTATAGAAAGAATTGTTCAAGTCCCCGACGCTTGGACGCAAATGTCAAAAAGAACTCGCAGATGCAGATGTAATAGATTTCCTTACGGTGTGATTTATACGATTAGTAAAGATACTGTTTTGATTGTTGCTGTAATGCATATGAAAAGGAAACCCAATTATTGGAAAGATAGGATTTAAACTATTCCCCGCATCCCTGCAAATGTGTTATATTTAAAGTATAATCTAAAATAAAATCATGATTTATTGGAGAAATTCAGATGGATTTTTACATAACAGTAAATAAGAATGAATATGGTTACTCATCTTCCTGCCCGACATTGAAAGGTTGCCATAGTCAAGGAGATACCGAAGAAGAAGCGATATCAAACATCAAAATTGCTATTAAGGAATATCTACAAACTTTTCAGGAGTTGAATAACGATGATAATATGAAATTGATAAAAGTAGAGGTCAATATTTAGTGCTCTTTACCGATATATCAAGTGAAAGAGCAGTTAACGCATTTAAAAAAGCAGGATTTACGGTTAAAAGAAAAGGTAAACATATCGTTATGTACAATGGAAAAGATATGATTACAATACCAAAGCATAAGAGATTAAACCCATATACACTTAAATCAATTATAAAAGATGCCGGATTGACCGATAAAGACTTTAAGAAACTTTTATGATTAACAACAAAACATATTCCCACCACCCAAAAATCAATCATTGCCCACACTCCCGCAAATGTGTTATATTTAATGTATAGATTATATTAAAATCCTGAGATATTGGAGACATAACTTCATGGAAGCCCTTAGAAAAGTATATAAGATACCGAAAGACCATAAACTCACAATTGATTTACCGGATAATATAGATGAAGATCAATTAGTAGAGGTTATATTAATTCTGAAAAGCGATAAGACAAGGAAGTCAAAGATTGAAGATATAAAAAAGGGTGTAAATGATAAAGCTTATATTGATGATATGAAAGAGGTCTTGAATGATTATCAGTATATAGATAAATCGGATTGGAAGTATGAAATATAAATGGAGTATCTTTTTAGTAAATCTTGACCCTACGATTGGATCTGAGCAGGGTAAGACAAGACCTGTATTAATTATTAGCGAAGATGATTTAAATAATATTTTACCAATCGTAAATATCTTACCAATAACATCACTAAAGACAGATAGAAAAGTTTATGCAAATGAAGTAAAAATTAAAAAAGAAGATTCGGGTTTAAATAAGGATTCAATTATTCTTTGTTATCAAATAAGGACAATCGATAAACAACGAATTATAAAGAAAATTGGCGAAATTGCTGACCCGACAATAATGATAGAAATTAATAATGCTTTGAGTTTTCAATTAGGATTATAATAGAATATTGAATGTGAAACGATTTAAAAAAAAGAAATCCGGTTATTAGAAATTCAAATTTAATTATACCACACTTCCCTCGATAACCCTTAATCATTGCCCACAATCCCGCAAATGTGTTATACCAAAAGTCGTTGATCTTAAGCAATGATATAAGAGACCTCTCGTCTTCTACGAAGACGCCCTAGCCTCCTCCTCTCCACTGGAGAGGCACTCATTAGGAGAAGGAATTAGCAAAAGATCTGGTAAAAGATGCTTTATAAACAAAACTTCTTCAAGTCCTCCCTATGGCGTCTCCTTTGGAGACGAAGATGATATTAGGTGGGTCTCTTTGTATTTCTTACAATTATCGAATTTTGGTATTATATTTAAAGTAAAGCCTAAAGTCATAACAGGACAAAATCAATCTTATGGACAAATATAAGTTGTTGGAGAAGATAAAGAATAACCCGCACAGCACCAACTTTAACGACTTTGTAAAATGTATAACTAAGTTTGGTTTTGTGTTTATATCACAGAAAGGTAGCCATAAGAAGTTTAGAAAAGATAAATTGGAGATGATTATACAAAAGAAGGGCAATAAAGCAAAAGCCTATCAGATTAAGCAATTTTCTGATTTAGTGATTAAATATAACTTATGAGAGGGATATAATGAGATTAATCGATAATTATAAAACAAAAGTCATTTATGATGAACACGACAAGGATTATATCGCCACTATACCTGATATAACCGAATTTGAGTTTATATCGGCATTCGGCGAGACACCGGATAAAGCATTAGAGGAACTCGATATCGCATTGAACTTACTTGTAGAAGATTGGGATTATATACCTAAACCTAATAACATCAAATCTATCGAGGTATAATGTTTATTTTCCCCACCTTACATGCTATCATCACACAAAATCAATCATTGCCCGCATCCCTGCAAATGTGTTATATTTAAAGTAGAGTCGAAAATCATAACAGGACAAAATCAATCTTATGGACAAATATAAGTTGTTGGAGAAGATAAAGAATAACCCGCACAGCACCAACTTTAACGACTTCGTGAAGTGTATCGGGAAGTTCGGGTTTGAGAAAATTCAAAGAAAAACAAGCGGTAGTCACCATCATAAATATTTTAATG
>CAYUUC010000313.1:0-4253 GCA_964447635.1 uncultured Spirochaetia bacterium | reverse complement strand
CACTTTTCGTTATAATAAATTAGATAGGAAAAAAGATTATAATTATTCTTTTGTTAATTATAGAGGAAAATAAAATGAGAAGCGAAAATAAAATTAATATGGATATTGGACATATAAATCAACTTATTGATGAATATTCGAATGAAATGCAAAAAGACCCTCCCGCTTATCTTAAAAGGAAAGTAATGAACAGAATTGAGGAAGAGGAGGCAAAACAAGAGCATTTTTTTAGTCGTATCATATCGAATATTAAGTACTTCCTGGAGGAAAACCACACCCAAGCATTATCTTTTGCTTTATCAATGATGGTTCTGATTATATTCTCTGTGGGTGTTTTACTGAATTATGTTAACGAAAAAGAGAAGTCAATAAACAACCAGGAACTAAACCTATTTATGAGCAGTAATATTGACTCAGAAACCATAGATGATAGCTCAAATGATAACGCTATACCCATTAAAATTTATTCAGCACAAGAGAACCAGGATAACACGACCATATCTATTAATGGAGAACAACTTCCATCCAATGAATCAAATTTATTGATGGAACTTAACAATAATTATAACCATGTTAAGGTTAATAATGGAGCTATCAGTCTTCAAATAGAGAATGCCGGCAATATAACTGCTTATGAAGGAACAATATTTAAAATCGATGTTTACCAAAGAGAAGAAACCCTAAAGGATATATATATAATTATTGAAAAAGGCGAAATGGATATAAACTTCATAAAAGGTGGAGAATTTGAATATGAATACTATGTGGAAGCTCCTTCTGCTATTATTAACTTAAATGAAGAAAGCTCCGTTAATGTATCAGTACTTGACCAGGATACAATAATCAATGTTAAAAGCGGTATCATCGGTACATTCAATAACATAAGATGGAATCCAGAAATGACCAACGAAGAAATGAGACTAATCAACAAATATGTCAATACACCAGAGGAGCTGAAAGAAGGACAAACCAAGATATATGTTATGGAAGATGTTGCTGAGTATTCCCAATATATAAACCAAAACTATAAAAGACTAATCAGACAATACATTAAAGATTAATCATAATCATATGATTTATCAACCATCCTAAAAAAATCATATTTAATTTAAAACAACGAAATCATACATTTATTTGAAGAATTCTCAGTATTGATTATATTTTGGTTTAATGAATTTAATACTTGGATATGTGGAATCTTTAATGAATAACAGTAAAACCATAATCAAAATCATATCATTCTTTTTTATACTGATTCTCTACACCATGTTTATTGCTTCAGGTTTCACTCAAGACAACGATTCGGGGAATCCATTGCTGGAAGAAATCGTAAGATACCACATAGACCCATATCAAATGATATTTGACTCAGCAGGAAGCCATGATATCCTAATATATGGAGAGATTCATACAATGTCATATCCTAAGGAGCTTTTCGCCGATAGCATAAAGAAGCTTCACTATGATTATGGTTTTAATTATATCGCACTGGAGATTGGCGAGGGTTGCCAGGATATCGTTAATGAGTATTTAGAAACGGGTAACGAACTATTACTAAGGAAGAACCCCTGGACTTTATTCTCCCCATGGCATGCTTCCGAACAATACCTTAAGATTTATAAAACCGTCTATCATATAAACCAAATCTCAGATAGAAAGATGCGAATTATATGTATGGATTATGACCCATTGACATACTCCAACGATTTGTCTTTACTTCGGGATAGGGACAGGTATATGATGAAGGTCCTTGATAGAGAGGTTTTTTCAGTAGATGAATCCGCAAAATTGCTTATCTTAATCGGAGCATATCATGCTGTTAAGAGTAATGTATGGGAATATATGAAGGATATCGATTCTGAAGGACTATTGTTCAAGAATGACCCATTAGGTGCTTTTCTGCAGAAGAAATTCCCGGATAAAGTGTTCTCATTCTATATAGATGGTATCATACCTGATGTTTACGATGATGAAGGTTTCTTTCAAACAAGCATAAGCGAATTATATTCTAAACAGATGTTAACCATGTCTGCTATACCTTTCGCCCTATTATTCGATAGAATACCAGAAGCATTCAATCTCAATATCCTTATGAAGATACCGATTGAGGGAAATTTTGATGGATATATATTCACTGGAGATTCTGAAGAATTGAAACGGATTGATATAAACAAA
Organism: uncultured Spirochaetia bacterium; assembly: GCA_964447635.1. Lineage (GTDB taxonomy): Bacteria > Spirochaetota > UBA6919 > CAYUUC01 > CAYUUC01 > CAYUUC01. The sequence goes on along the minus strand of CAYUUC010000313.1, from coordinate 2,078 downwards.
TGGAAAAATAAGAAAGATAAAGACTAATTCTCTTTCTGATTAAGGTCAGTTATGGAAAAAGAAAACCACAAAAACAATAAAAATAATAACTCAACAATAAAGCAAAATCAAACCGTAGGTAACGAAGATAAACTCAATCAAGAAGAGATAGATCATATTAAGTCCGAAATAAGTGAATTGAAGTTCCTACGCAAAAATGAAGTTCTGAATATAAAAGAAAAAATACCAAAGATTAGCAAAAAACAAGCCAAAAAAGAAATCAAAAAGATTAAAGATAAGTTCAATAAAAAGATAAGAAAATTAAGAGAGCGCATAAATAGAGCACAGGAGAAACAACCTACCGAACATAAACACCTCAATGTAAAACAACTTCTTATTAGAACCATTATCTTTCTGGGACTAGCATTAATAATATATGTAGTTGTTCTGCTTTTTGCTGGTAAATACTTAGACATAGCAGGAAAATGGTTTAGCGAGTATTTCGGCTTATGGGGGATATTTGCCTATGTATATCTTGTGGATACTTTTATCGTTCCTGCTACTGCTGATGTGGTCTTTACCATAACCCAACAGTGGGAACCTGTATCTCTGTTAGCTGTAATGAGTATTGCTTCTATTATAGGTGGTTTTACCGGTTTCCTCATCGGTAATAAACTGAATAAGTTAAAGGTGGTTCGGGATACCACAGAGTCGTATCGTGATATTGGCTCCCGTATGATTAAGAAATATGGAGTATGGGCTATTGTATTAGCTGGACTAACCCCGCTACCCTATTCCACGATATCCTGGATTGCTGGAATGCTTAAACTCAGTCCTTATCAATACTTGTTAGGTTCCATTTCCCGGATTCCCCGTCTTGTACTGTATTATCTATTGATTAAAGCTGGTGTAAGTCTTTTCAGTTAATCTGATTTGATATTCATTTTTGTTTCATTATATCCAATGCCTTCATTTCAGTATTGCGATAGTAATAGCCATTCTGGACTGGTCCACCTTCTATGGCTTTATTGGGACACCAGCTATAACATGCTATGCAATTCTCACACTGGTTCTGCCATACAGGTTTACCCTTTTCCATTATTATATTATCAACCGGGCATACTTTTTCACAAATACCACAACCATTACATTTATCAATGGTTTTATATGTTTTATCGAAGGAGAGCATGAGCTTTTCTAAACCCAGACTTTGCGGGGCTTCAATGGATTTTGCTATAGCTTTTTCAGTCATCTATTTAACCATGCCGACAAATGGAGAGGTTAACCATTCTAAAATTGGATTGGAGTGATAAATTCTTTTTTCTCTAGCCTGCACTTTCTTAATAATAAAATTTATTCGTTTCCGGGATTTTTTGTATATTCGTTGATAATGTTCCCATGGTTTTCTAAAAGCATTCTGTGGCATGTGTATACCAAAACCGGCAGATAATTCACTCCCCTTTCCACTGAATATATTGCCTAAACTTTTAAATGAATTACCTGTTGATCCCCCATAATTACTAATAGCGAAGATATATTTATTATGGATATTAGTTAACTTTTGAGCAAAGTTTTTTATTATGATTGGGATATCTGCATAATAGACAGGGAAGACAATACCGATAACCTCAGCCTGGATTATGATTTCAGATTCATTGATTACTTTAGCTATCGGGATGAGTCTAGCATCATTTTTTGATGTGATTTCTTTGGCTATGAAAAGAGAATTGCCGGTTCCTGAAAAGAAATATATATCTATACTCATAAAATAACCCCCTAAGATTCATCTTAAATATCTTTATACATAAAATATTATTTTAAATAGTAATGTTAAACTGACTTATTATTAAATATAAACCATCTTTTCTTAATTAACCAAAAATCTTTACCTGGACAATCAATCTAGATAAGGACATAAAACATATTAAAAATTTTTTAATACAATTTCTTATATAATTGTGTTAGTTTTATATATAAGTCTATATTATCATTAATGTAAATTTAGTTTTTTTATATAAACTAACAAGAAAAAAACTTAGTATTATAAAACAGTAGTGAGCGGTATGAAAATTGCTAATGTGTTCTTCTTTTCTGGAAAA
>CAYUUC010000312.1:0-4257 GCA_964447635.1 uncultured Spirochaetia bacterium | reverse complement strand
AGCCCATTGATAGTAGAAATCATAACTATTAGAACTGTTTTGATACTTCTCAAAAATTCTTAGACAATCTCTATTTCTTCCTGTTTCATAAAAGGAATTGGCTAACAGAATAATAGAATCTTTATAGTCAGGCTTAATGTCAAGTATTTTATTTAGGACTATGATAGCATTCTCTTTTTGGTTTAGTTTAATGAGTGATAATGCATAGAAATATAAAGCTTCTAAATCACTATCATTAACTGAAATATAATATTCAAAAGCCCATAACGCTTCTTCATAATTGTTTATATAGTAATAACATTGTCCCAATAGATATCTAATGATTGGTGAATCTTCTATTATACTGGCTTTCTTGAGTATTTCTATCGCTTTTTCGAAATCCCCCAATTTGATTAAACTCTTACCATAATATCTATATAGTAAAGGATTATCAGGTTCAAGATATATTGATTTTCTCAGGTATTTTCTTGCTATAGAGTTATAACCTAGTGACAAAGCAACTTTACCCAGCAGGCTTACAAAATCATAATCATCTTCGGGTTTATTCTTAATCTGAGAAAGCATTTTATATGATTCATCATATTCCTCCATTTCATATAAAGCCTCAGCCATTTTAATGATATAATAATCTTTCCGAGAATTATCTTTTTGATAGAGTATAGAATATATACTAATAGCTTCTGAATAATGATATAATATCATTAAGACATCAGCTTTAAGTTCGAGAAGTGTTATATCATCATCATTTATCTTTAAGCCTTGTTCTATCTTATCCAGAGATATTTCATATTTTTTTATCCTTATTAGATTTTTAGACCAGGTTTTATATAATTCTATTTCATCTGAGTTAATTTTTTCTGCTTTTTCAAACGCATTATGACCCTCTTCATATTTTGATAATGAGAATAATAGAATACCCAGCTCGTAATATGCTTTATAGAAATCAGGGTTCAGTTCAGCACTTCTTATAAAGTCTTCTATAGCATCAATAGGATATCCCAACTCCTTTTCACACATAGCCAGGTAATAATAATAAGAATATTCATGCTGGTTTTGATTTATTGCTCTTTGAATAATCTCCTTTGCTTCTCCATATTTTCCAATATTATACAGCGATATACCTAATTTATTGAATATATTATTATTAATTAGGTTTGCCTTAATAGCATATTTATAGTGTTTCTCAGCCTCGGTATAATCTTCATTAGCAAAGAAAGCATCACCAAGGATTTGTTTAATTCTTGCATCTACAGTGTTTTTTATATTATCTGTATAAGACATTTCAATAACTTTATCTATATTTCCAGACATAATTAAAGTATTAAGATATTCTAATATAAGATTAGTATCCAGTTTCCCACGTTTTTCTATAATTGAAAATAATTTAATAGCTTCTTTATATTTATCAAGATTTTTCAATGTTAATGCATATTTCTCTAACAATATTTGAGAACTCTTTTCGTTTGGATTTAATGTAGTATATATTTTATATGCTTCTTCATACATATTTAATTCAAAGAATATCCTTGCTTTAATTTCCAGAGATTGAGTATTGTCAGGTTGGTATAATAATGCTTTGTCAATTATATTTAATGCTTCTTTATAACTCATTGCTTCATAGAGGATATCTGCCCAATCATTATAAATAGTTATATTATCCGGTTCAATCTCTATAGATTTTTGGAAGTATTGATAGGCATCATCATATTTACCCAATAAAGAATAAGTCCGTGCTAGATACAGAATTGGTTGAATATTATTCTCATCAAGAGCATAACTCTTATGAAAGTTATTAATAGCTCGTTCATATCTTTTTTGTTTTAAGAATATCTGTCCATATAACATAAAAATCTTATAATCATTGGCAAAATTATTTAGATTATCCTTTATTAATTCAGATGCTTCTTTTAGTTTATTTTCCTCAATTAAAATTTCACATAATTTTATTACATTTTCTCGTGATGGCTCTTTATTTACCACTTCAGTGAAGTATTTAATTGCTTTTTCTTTCTCACCATTAATTAATAAGCATTCACCGTATGATAAACGAGCTTGATTATCATTAGGATTAATGGCTAACATCTTTTCTGCTTGTTCGGTAGCTTTATCTATATATCCAGTTTTGATATAAACGTGGGTCAACAAATTTAATATAGTAGGATTCTTTTTGTCGATTTTTAATGATACATCTAAATATGTCCTAGCTTCATCATACATACCTAATTCATAATAAATCTTTGAAATCAAAATTAGAGTATCTAAATCTTCCTTTACTTTTGAATATACATATAGAAGGAAACTCAAAGCTTTATCTTTTTCTCCATTATTATATAGAATCTTTCCTTTGTATCTATGCAATTCAACATCGGTATTCTTGGATAAATCAACTTTAGATATAAGGTTATTAGCTGTTTGAAAATCATTAATATTAATAAGTAATGATAACCATTCTTTGATTAATCCAATTCTATTATCCGTTAACTCATAAGCCTTTTGGTAATGTTCTTTAGCTTTATCGAAATCACCTAACTGATATGCGCATATACCAGCAATCCTATAAGTATCATAATCATCTATTTCCATATTTATAGCATTGTTTAGATATTTATACGCTTCTTTGTAATTACTGGATTTATATTCAGTTTTTCCTATATATGTAAATAATAGATTACTATTAACACCATTCGTCTTAGCATTATAAAGGTATTCTTTAGCTTCTTCTATTTCATTTTTCTTATAAGCTATAATACCAAGATGTAATAAAGCATGTTCATTATTCTTATCCTTACTAAGGATATATTCATACCTTGATTTAGCTTCGTTAAACTTTTTAGCATCAAAAAGTAGGTTAGCATAGTTAAGGTTTATCTCTAATGATGTTGGATTTAACTTATATGCATTCACATAATAAGTTTCAGCATAACCATATTGATTGGTTTTATGATAGGAGAATGCTAGGTAATTTAGTAAATCAGCATTATCTTTATCCACACTTAAAGCATGTTTGATTATTCCTATAGCTTCTTTGTAGTTTTGTTTCTTAATCAATATCTTGGATAATCCTAACAATGGTTCAATTTTATTAGGTTCGGTTAGTAGATATTTCCTATATTCTTTTTCAGCTTCAGTAAGATTACCGAGTTTACTGTATATATTAGCACAATAAAGATGTGGGTTTGGATTTTCTTTATTTATAGATAGAGCTTTGTTAAACTTCTCTAACGATTTATTATAAAGACCCAATTCAAGATATATTTCACCCCAGTATATAAATATTTCATAATTAGTAGGGTCTGATTTTTCTGCTCGCTCTAAAATCTCTATTGCTTCTTCTTTTTTACCAGATTTGATTAAAGACTTTGACAAAGGGATATATGCTTTCATATATTCCGGTGAATTAAGTATCAATTCCATAAAATAAGATGATGCTTGATGTGGATTATCCATTAGCAAAGCACATTTCCCAGCATAATAATAATCATCATCTGTTGCTTTTGATATCTCAATTAAGGTATTAAATTTCTCTAAAGCCATCTTATATTTGCGGTTTTTATATAGGCAAAACCCCCAGTGACTAAGCATTTTTGGTGATATCTTATTATTCATTTCTGCTGTTTTAAATGATTCTATAGCTTTATCAAATTTCCCTAGCTTAGTTTGACAAATACCTATTAATTCATATTCGATTTTTTCGTTAGATATTGTATTTCTATATTTTTGTAGGATTTCTTCAGCTTTTTTATACTTCCCTGCTCCGATTAATGCTTCTGAATACTCGATAGATATTTTTTTATCAGGCTCCCTTAATCTTAAAGCATTTTCATAAGCAATGACAGATTCTTCATAATCCTGTAAATGATAAAGGGTTTTTGCATATTTTATCATAATATCAAAGTTATTATTGTTTAACTTTAATATTTGTTTATATTCCAAAAGTGATTTCTCTTTTTTATCCAGCAACTCATAAATATTAGCACTAATAAGATATGCTTCACTATGTTTATTATTTATATTCTTAGCCTGGTTTAGTATTTCTAAAGCTTCATCATACAATTTATCATCATATAATCTTTTACCCCATTCTAAGTGGAGTTCATAAGAGTCAGGATTAATATCAGATGCTCTTTGAAAATAACCATATCCTTCGTCTGGAATCTTTAATTCAAAGCACAATTTTCCATACATATATATGGATTCAAAGAAATCAGCATTATTCTTAATCGATTGAGCAAAAAACTCTTTAGCAAGGGCTTTATT
>CAYUUC010000311.1:0-4258 GCA_964447635.1 uncultured Spirochaetia bacterium | reverse complement strand
TACTCATTCAGATAAGAAATCACATAAGCAAAAAATGTACCGCTCAGTTATGGTTATTTATCCTTTTATAGAAATTTAATAATTTTTTATCAATTTGACTAATCTTGAAATTTTTTTCGAATTTTTTTATTTTACTAAAAATATTTTTCCTTTACTTATAACACTTATAAGTCTCGGCTAAATACCTACAAAAAATTTAATTTTAACTAAAAAATCCAAAATCTAACTTTAACTTATTACTATAAAATAACTTACATCTTTTTTTAATATAGTTAATATTTACTATGATTTAGTAAGTAAATTCATATTTAATATATACCATTCTTTTTATTTTTTTCAAAATTCCGGCAATTTTATTAAAAATTTAAAAATATATTTAAAATCAATATTAATAATAGGTTTTTGAAGAGTATATCCACCTTGATAAACAAAAGTTAAGATTGGTGAAATTTTTACGGCATTGCCTCTAGAAATATAGAAAACCAATTTGATTATCCGTTAATTTATAGTTTTTTTTTCGTTAAATATGGAAATTGGATTATATTTTATATAAATGTAAATTAGAAAAAGGCTAATAAATATCGTTATTATTTAATATTAAGTTAGTTAGAAATAAACTCAAATTCAAAATTTTGCTCAAAAGATAAAGTAACAAAATATTAAAAGTCAATATCACACTTAATATTTTAATAACGGAGGAAATTACTTTGATTAGAAAGCATATACTATGCCTAGTTCTTGCCTTTTCATTATTTTTCATCTTTACCGGATGTGGGATTTTTACTCAAACATATGAACTTACCATAAACTATTATCCAATTGATGATACCCAAAACTCACCAAGCAAATCTATCGCTATACACCCGGATAAATTTGAAGTAATGAAAGAAAACATGGGGGAATTTAACCGAATCTCTCTTAGATTAAACAAAGATTATGATGTTAGAGATATCGATACTAGTAAACCAAACCACAAAAAATTCGATAAATACGGTAAGTTTAAACCTATCTCAAAAAGAGACTCTTTTTTAAACCTTGCCGTTGTCGAACCATACGATACTAAGAACATAGACTGGAAAGAGATGATAGAATACTACGACTCACTGCCGGAAGTCATGTATGCAGAACCAGATTATAAGATATATCTCCAATCCATAACGCCTGATGATCCATTGTTCCCAAATCAGTGGCATTATCAAGAAGGATACTTGAATATGCCTCATGCCTGGGACATTGAGATGGGAGAGCCTTTCGTTAAGGTCGCCATCATCGATACCGGCATAGCATACATGGAAGACCCGGACAAACCCGGAAGCGCAAGGGCTACCGATTTGGTAGATTGCCAATTCGATTATGATAACGCATGGGATTACATCGAAGGTGATAACATCGCCATAGATGACCAGCACCATGGTACCCACGTAGCGGGGACAATCGCTCAAACCATCAATAACGGATTCGGCGGAGCAGGGATGGCTCCTTATGTAACACTGCTTTCATATAAGGTCTTTGCTTCAGATGGAAGTGCTGCTGCCGATTTCGCCATCTCACTTGCTGATGCTATCGAAAGAGCAACTGATGCGGGTTCTCATGCAATTAACATGAGTTTGAGGATGGCTGGCTATGAGCAGGTTGTATACGATGCTTGTAAGTATGCCTATGATAACGGTGTAACAGTTTTTGCCGCATCTGGTAACGGCTTCATGGGTATAGCTCAATCCGAAGTTACTTATCCTGCAGGTTATGAACATGTAATCGCTGTAGGGTCTACCAACGTTGACAAGGAAAAGTCATACTATTCCAATTATGGTTTAGGTGATGGTGTAGAGAATTTTGGACTAGACGTGGTAGCACCAGGCGGAGAAACGGTAGACTTGGAGGAGAATGGAGTTTTGCAACAGACCATAAACGCCAGCGATAACCCTTCAGACTATTATGGTTTCGACTTCTACTATTTCCAGGGAACATCAATGGCGACACCTCATGCAGTGGGACTAGCTGCTTTGATGAAGTCTCACAACCCTCTGGCTACTCCTGCAGATATAGAACAGGTAATGAAGGATACAGCGGAAGACCTAGGAGACCTGGGCTTGGATGAATACTTCGGTTATGGCTTAATCAACCCTCTACAGGCTCTTATCGAGATTAAAAAGGTGGGACCAGCTATGACTGAAAAGGTCATCAATGATGCATTTGAGAAAGGGGAAGAGTATAATCAATACTATATACCGATAGCTGGTAGTGACTTCAGTATGACTTTCACTTCAGATAATAACAAGATTAAGGTCAGCCTAATTGACCCTGACGGCGAGGTATTAACCTCTTCAACCAATGGAACTCTCGAGTACTTCTTGGAAGATAAAAGCGGTACTTATACCATCAAAGTAGAAAAATCAAAATAAAACCTCACATTGATTAGCCTGATTAAATATGAGACTATTTTTAGCCTGGTCGATTAATGGTCAGGCTTTAGGATTATCCATTTAACAAATTTATAAAGGAAGACATAAAATGAAAAGACTAATAATATCAATTTTAATTTTATTATTCTTGACAGTATTTATCATCGCATGTCCTACAGGACCTACTGATAGCGGTGATGGGGGAGATAACGGTGATGATAGCCAAGCACCAACCATTACCGATTTTACCCTAACCAGCCCTGACCCAACATCGGATACCGAAATCTCCTTTACTCTGGAAGCTACGGACAATGTCGGCGTTACGGGATGGCTTATAAATCAAAGCTCCGACGCTCCGGCGGTGGATGATATCGGCTGGCTGGACACTAAGCCCACTTCATACATAATCCGAATAACCCAACCTGAGACGGTCACAGTCTATGCATGGGCTAAGGACGATGCCGGCAACATAAGCGATAGTGCTTCGTTTAGTGTGGAGTTCGATGGTGAGGAAGACCCTAACTGGAATATGATGATAGATGGAAACGGTGGTTATGATGTGACTTACGATATCGCCATGGACAGCAATATGGATGTTTATGTAGTAGGAGCAGCCAGCGACATCTCCGGGACGGACTCCGGTTATGATTGGTGGATAAAGAAGTATGACATCTATGGAGTGGAAGATACGGAAAACTGGGACAAGATTGTGGATACGGATAAGGAAACCGATAGAGCCAAAGCTGTAGCCATAGACTCCAACGATAATGTGTATGTAGGCGGATATGGTGAAAATCTAGTCAGTACTACTTCCAGCAATGACTGGCGTATAAAGAAGTACTCCCCGGATGGAACAGAAGATACAACTAATTGGGATAAGGCTATCGACGGTGGTAATGATGATTCCGATTATATCCAGGATATGATTATAGATAGCAATGATAACCTAATCGTAGCAGGATACGGGAAAAACCTCGTTGGAAGCGGTACACAAAGTGACTGGTGGATAAAGAAGTTCGACCCTAACGGTGTCGAGGACACTAACTGGGATATACAGTTAGATGGTAACAGTGATAATGATATTCCATACGATATGGCTTTCGATTCAAGCGGAAACCTTTATGTAGTAGGTCATGGAAGATTATTAATATCCGCCAATTCCTCAACGGATGTTTGGATAAAGAAGTTCGACCCTAACGGCAACGAAGACACCATCAACTGGGATAAATCATACAATACTTTTGAAGAAGCGAATGTTGGTTATGGTATAGCGATAGACAGTTCGGATAACATCTACATAGTAGCTAGTGGATATGAATCTATCAGCGACCCTAATACATCATGGTGGTTGAAGAAGTTCGACTCCAACGGCAACGAAGACACCACCAACTGGGACTTCTTCGTCACCAATAACGGTGAATACAATACACCGGGCGACATAATCATCGATAGTAATGATAATATCTATGTAGGCGGAATGGGAACAGACCTAGTGGGTAATACCAGCAAAGACTGGTGGATAAAGAAATATGATGTCAATGGAGTTGAAGATACAGCCTGGGAGAAAATGTATAATGGTAATGACCAATGGGATGACATCAGCTCTATGGCTTTCGACCACCTAGAAAACCTGCTTGTAGTCGGCGAAGGGTCAAAATTGATTGACCCGGATAGTAGTAATGATTGGTGGATAAAGAAGATATTCAAGTGATAATTAATTTTCGTTAATTATATGATTTTGCATTGAATAATGTTTAATCGGCGGTATACCCGTCGGTTAAATAGATTAAGATATATAAGTAAGTTTAATATGAAGTAAAAGCTAATATAAATGATGAACTAATAACATTTTAAAT
>CAYUUC010000310.1:0-4272 GCA_964447635.1 uncultured Spirochaetia bacterium | reverse complement strand
AACTATTTCTATTTAGGTTGTTCCTCATTGTTATGAAATATTTAAACGGAGAATCCACCCTAGCCCCACTTATTGAAGGGGAGAATAAGAATGAAATCCAAGCCCCCCTTAATTATGTCTTCGTAGAAGACGAGGGGATTTAGGAGGATTCCTCTTAAGTTTCATTAATTTTTGCGGAAGAACCAATATTTAACAAAGGGGTTAAAATATGAAAAAAATATATTTATTAATAGCTATCTTGATGAGTATTATATTTATGATAACCGCTTGTAATCCTACCGATGACGGTGGCGATAGCGGAGACGGTGGCGATAGTGGTGATGTCGAATACTGGGTTAAGGCAGTCGAGACCACAGAGTCTATCAAACTATGCTATAACTCAACGGTAACATCGGATGGTTATTATCTGATGCTGGTTAGTACGGTGAATTATGATGCCGATGGTGTGCTTCATTATCAGGTGTATAAGTTCGATAAAGCCGGCGATATCGTATGGCAAAAGAAGTATGAAGCTCCGGATAATGATAACGGAAACGATGCCGTAGTCCTGGAGACTTCGGATGGTAAGTACTTAATCGCAGGGCAGACCAGGTCCTATGGTCAAGGAAGTGCTGATGCTTGGCTAATCAAGCTGGACACCGACGGAAGCATACTCTGGCAGAAAGCCTATGGTATATCCACGGAAGACTTCTTCTACGGGGCACAGGCTACATCGGATGGGGGCTTCATCCTTTCTGGAAAGATATTTGACGGGTCTGCAAACAACTTCTGGCTGGTTAAAGCAGATGTAGACGGCAACATAGAATGGGAAAAGCAAATCGGTGATGTCAATACCCAAATAGGCTATAATGCAATAGAGACCAGCTCAGGAGACTTCATTATCATCGGTGACTACACCGAAGGCGGATTTGATATAAAAACCTCCGCCGTTAAAGTGGATAGTGATGGCAATCTCGTTTGGGCTAAGCTCTTCTCCGCAGATTCAGCATGGACTTATACCTATTCCATTGTAGAGACCGACGATGGCAACTTCATGCTAACAGGAGCAACCAATGCTTTCGGAAGCGGAGACCTGGATGTGTGGGTAGTCAAGATAGACGGAGATGGTGTCATAATGTGGGAATACGCTTATGGTGGCTCCGCTTATGATAACGGCAGGGTACTCATAAAGACATCAGATGGTAACTACATCACCGCCGGTCAAACAGAGTCTTTCGGTGAAGGAGACCGGGACTTCTGGATGGTTAAGATTGATGATAATGGTGATATCTTAACACAGAAGACCTTTGGCGGAGCTAACTACGAGTCTGTGTATGGATTGGATGAGATTAACACCAGCGGTGACCTGCTAATGACCGGTCAGGTGGAAAGCTGGGTTCCCGATGTCAGGACATTGGGGGCTATAGTGATGCCGGCTGATGGATTGGATACATCGGCAGACCTGGTCAACGAAAGCACTGGAGTTAAGGTCACAACCGATATTACCGTGTCTACACCGACTTATTCTGTATCGGACACTTCTGTAACGGTAACCGATACCTCGGCAACTGCTGTGGATACGGATGAGACAACAGTCGATGTTTATCCATAAACATACAAATTACATTCAATATATCAACATTAGGAGTAATAAAAATGAAAAGAATAATAATTATAACCACAATTTTGTTTAGCTTTATATTAGCATTAACCATGTGTAAACCAGCTGGGGACAGCGGTGACGGTGGTGATGGCGGTGATACTGCTGAGTATTGGGTGAAGGTCTTCGAGGAAGAAGACTCCATAAAGTTCAGCCATAATGTAATAGTAACTTCAGACGGTTATTATCTAATGTTGGGAACTACCACGAATTTCTTTACCGATGCGATACCCCACTATCAGGTGTATAAAGTTGACCCTTCAGGTGATATCGTATGGCAGAAGAAGTACGAAGCCCCCAGTGATGAAGGCGGGGACAAATCCGTAATCTTAGAAACATCCGATGGTAAATATATGATAGTAGGACTGACTAATTCTTTCGGGTCTGGTGGTTTTGACGGATGGCTGGTCAAGCTGGACACCGATGGAAGTATACTCTGGCAGAAAGCTTATGGCGGTGTTGGTGCAGACTCTTTCTATGGTGTTCAGGAAACCTCTGATGATGGTTTCATTCTATCCGGTTTTACTTCAAGTTTTGGTGTGGATAAGAACCTATGGATAGTAAAGATGGATAGCAGTGGAGGTATAGAATGGGAAAAGACCTTAGGCGATGACGAGTTGCATAACGGTTATACTGCTTTAGAGACCAGCGACGGCGATTTCATCATAACCGCAGACTACAACAACGAAAATGAGCCAACGATTCCCACCACCATCGTCAAGATGGACAGTGACGGCAATGTCCTATGGCAGAAGCTCTATTCCGCTACCACGGGTTCGAATATCATCTATTCATCGCTGGAGACAGGGGATGGCAATATCATGCTCCTTGGTGCTACTACTAGTTTCGGAAGCGGTGACAATGACTTCTTGATAGTTAAGATAGATACCGATGGTAATGTTTTATGGGAGTATGCTTACGGTGGTTCCGGTTACGATAATGGCAGGATACTCATACCAGCTTTCGATGGTAACTACTTAGCTGTGGGACAGACCGACTCATTCGGAGAAGGAGGCCGGGACTTCTGGATGGTCAAGATAGACCCGGACGGCAACATCATTACCCAGAAGGCTTTCGGCGGGAGTGACTTTGACTCATCGTATGGAGCGTCGGAGATTAATCAGAACGGTGACCTAATCATGATAGGTAGGGTAGTGAGTTGGATCACTGCTAGCAGTGGATTGGGGGCTATGTGCATGCCGGCGGACGGTTTTGACACATCACTGGAATTCACAAACGAAACCACCGCTGTCAAGATAGCAACCAGCATTACTGTTACAAATTCATCGTTTGCCATAGCGGATACCTCAGCAACCATAACTGACACCACGGCAAGTGCTGTAGATACGGATGACGCGGTTGTTGATGTTTATCCATAACCCCCATCTAAAACAAATTAAATAGGAGACTAATCAATGTTTAGACCGATTGGACACATTATACGGGAAGCTAAGAAGCTGATTAGAAAAATCCCGATTTTCCGGAAGAGAGTAACAAAAGACGAGATACTCAAAAACCCTTTCGCCTGTGTTATGATACAATGCGGCATTATCGACGGTAGACTGACCGAAGAGGAACACGCATTAATCGTAAAGACTTTGAGTTCTGCTTATTCCTTCGTGGATAAGGACGGCCTGATAGAAGCGATAGATAAGGCGGTGGATAAGGAGATGGACTATCCCACTCCAGTGGAGGAAATCATCCGAAATCTGATGGTAAACCCGCCTAAATACACCAAAGGCTCGGAATACGATAGCAAGTTGCACCTCATCACTTTTGCCTATCTGGTGGCTATGGAAGATAAGCACCTGGAAAGGAGGGAGAGTGACTACATCAACTACCTTATAGATAAGCTGAACATAGAAGAAGAAGACTGGAATAAGGTTAAGCAGAAGGCGAAGGATGAGTTCTTCCGAATAAAAGAAAGCCGTCACGGAAGCATATACAAGAATGTAGCTGAATACTCTCTTATAAGTGTAGACATACTTTCAAATAATCCCATATTCAGGCTGATGATTTACTTTGCCCGATTGGATGATGAAATAACATCCGAGGAGAAAGAAGCCATCAAAACGGTTATGTGTAATGTGTTCGAGATTTCTAGGATAGCGATAGACTACAATGACATTTTCGAGAAGTCCATGGAAGAAGCGTTGAAAGAACCTCCCCGCCTGGAAGAGGAGGTCGAAAGGATAAAATCAGAATCCGTTAATGGAACAGACATAGATGAATACTCACTGATTAAGTTCATCGTGCTGATGTCCTCCAAGAACACTCCCGACTTCTACGACAAAGGTATGAAGCAGGTCAAAAACATCATCGGTATGCTCAGACTAAACGAGGAAGAAGCCGGGAAAGAGATTGAAAGTGTGGAGAGACTCATCGAGGAGCGGAAGAGCCTCAAACACATGAGAAACCGGGTGGTCTATAACACGATGAATGGAGCATATATCGGTCATATAATAAGCGAGACCAAGGATGGTCGGAAATGGATAGTCCGTCATCAAGGTACAAACGAGATTGTATTCGAGGTTAAGAAGACCCATGTCTTTGTGAGGGAGTTCTAAAGCTATAAGACTTTCTGTTTTTTTAATTCCACCGTTTTTATTATGAATCCTTTTATCAATAAGGCC
>CAYUUC010000309.1:0-4365 GCA_964447635.1 uncultured Spirochaetia bacterium | reverse complement strand
CTTACCCAAATTCATCGCTATTAATAATTCCTGGAATATCACATTAATAGTGTCGAAATTTATTTATTTCTTTTCTAAGATTATCACTCCTTTTAGATATATTCTATACCATTTATCAATTTTAATTGTTAATCTGTTCGAAGGTAAAGAAAATGGGTCTACTAAAAAAGGAAATCTTTCTAATGAAGACTTAAAAGCTATTTTGCAAATGGCTATTGATGATGATATTATCCCCAAGGATGAAGCTCATCTAATTGAAAATGTTTTTGAGTTTGCTGATTTAGAAGTTAGGAATGTAATGACCCCTCGTATAAATTTATTTGCTTTACCAAAGGATATATCTTTCTCTAAATTGCTTTTCGAGTGTAAGAGGAATAGGCATTCCAAAATCCCTATTTATAAAGATACACCGGATGATATTATCGGTGTGGTTTATTTAAAGGAATTAATACCATATTATTTTATTAGTAAAAAAGATAGAAAAGACATTAATATAAATAGTTTTATTAAAAATGTACATTTTGTTCCAGAAAGGAAAGCATTAAAAGATCTATTACAAGAGTTTATCAGTGAAAAGATAAATTTTGCTGTAGTAATTGATGAATATGGTGGAACTGAAGGAATAGTGACATTGAATGATTGTATAGAGCAGATTCTTGGTAAATTTATAGACCAGGATGAGGACCAAGGATCAAGATTAGTTAGTAAAATTACAGATAAAAAATACATTGTATCAGGTGAATGTAGTATTACGGATTTTCATAAGTATGTTGGGGTAGATTTGGAAGATGAAGAAGCTGAGACTATCGCTGGATATATGTTAAAGAAATTTGATAAGATACCAAGTGAAGGTGAGAAAATATCGGATAATAAATGTGAGTATGAAATTAAAGATGTTAACCAGAACAAGATTGAGCAAATCCTGGTATTAGTTAAAAATGAATATTGATCTATCTTATTAATTGTTAATCAGGTTTTGAAATAAAAATGATGGAAATCTTTATATGGTTATTAATAATAGTGCTTATCGTTTTCGCAGGATTCTTTGCAGGTTCAGAAACGGTCTTAGTCTATACCGATAGACATTTATTTCAGGATAAAGCCAAGAAGGGTAATATAAAAGCTAGGACAATATTATCCCTTTTGGATAAACCTGATAGGTTTTTAGCAACCACTTTAGTAGGAACTAATATATGTGTGGTATCGGTTGGTATATTATTCAAATATCGATTAGAAGATCTTTTACCTTACTTGAATGATATACAGTTATCCTTATATACTACATTAATTGTTACAGTTTTTATGTTAATTTTTTCTGAAATCGTTCCAAAGACTCTGGGATTATTAAAATCTAATGCTCTGGCGTATCTTTCCACAGCATTCCTTAATATAGTTTATTATTTTTTTTTCCCAGTCATTTTAATAGTTAGAGGTATATCCAAGTCTATTGAAAAAATATTACAGTTTAATAAGGAAAAAAAATCTATATCAGCCTTTTCTCATAAGGGTGAGTTAAAGTCTTTTGTTAATAAAACTAGTCTGATAGAAGATATAGAAAGCTTGTATATAACCAATATAATGAATTATAGTAAAACAATATCCAGAGAGATTATGACTCCACTAGTTGATGTTTATTCTATTGAAGTAAATTCAACAGTAGAAGAATTGATTGGAGTTATGAAGGATAGTAGTTTTTCTAGAATACCTGTATATCAGAGAAGAGTGGATAACATAGTAGGATATATTAATACTATGGATATGATCAATGATACTGATGAAAAATATATCAAAAGCTTTATTAAAGAACCATTCTTTATCCCGGAGACTAAAAAAATTGGAGCTTTACTTATGGATATGCAAAGAAGGAAAATACCTATGGTCTTTGTGGTTGATGAATATGGTGGAGCTTCTGGATTGATTACAGCTGAGGATATAGCAGAAGAAATCGTGGGTGATATACTAATGGAAAAGGAAGAAGAAAGCGTAATCATAATTAAAGAAGGAGAACAAATGGAAATTAATGCACAAGCTGATGTGGATGATTTAAACGAAGAATATAATCTTAATATTAAAAAAGATGGTTTTGAAACCTTGGGGGGATTTATTATGTATGTCTTAGGTCATATTCCAAAAAAAGGAGAACATTTTAATTATAATGGATTTACTTATACTGTTTATGATTCTAATTTAAGGTGTGTTAATAAGATTATTGTAAGTAAATTAAAAAAGAAAAATAATTATAAAAGAGGGATATAATTTTTGTGGGAATTCTTAATATGGTTTTTTATTGGGATATTTATCATTTTTTCTGCCTTTTTTTCCGGTTCTGAAACAGTATTAATATCCTTTGATAAGGATATATTCAAAAAGAAAGCTAAAAAAGGTGATAGTAAAGCCAATAAGGTTACTAAATTTATAAAAAAGCCAGATTTATTTTTATCAACAATATTGGTCGGGAATAATATATGTATTGTTTCTGTTAGTGTATTATTTCAGGAAGAGATGAGTAAATTAACCAATCTGACCGGTTTTACATTATCCATAATCACCACAATTATTGTGTCATTCTTTATGTTGATATTTGCGGAGATAGTCCCCAAGACTTTAGGATTGGTTTATTCAAATAGATTATCTTATATAGCAACACAATTCATAAAAACCATATATTATATTTTTTATCCTGTTATTTTATTTGTTCGTGGGATATCAAGTTTTATTGAAAAGTTTTTTAAATTTAAAAATGTGAAAAGAGGAGTTTCCTTTTTCTCACACAAGGGAGAATTACGAAAATTCGTCAGACAAACCCATTTAATTAAGGATTTGGAAAGTGGATATATCAATAACATACTGAAATATAGTGAGACTACTGCAAAAGAAATAATGACTCCTCTATTGGATGTAGAGTTATTTAATAAAGATGGTGATATTAATGATTTAATAAAGATTATCAAAAAGTCTCAATACTCAAAAATCCCTATATTTAAAGATAGGATTAATAATCTTGTGGGTTATGTTAATACTATAGATTTAGCTTATTATGATAGTATTAATTCTATTGAAACCTTAATCAAAGAACCTTACAATATACCGGAAACCAAGAAATTAAGTTCTATACTAATGGAGATGCAAAGGCGTAAGGTGGCTATGGCTTTTGTTATAGACGAGTTTGGTAGTACATCTGGTATAATAACCCATGAAGATATCGCAGAAGAAATCGTTGGTGATATTCTTATGGAAAAGGAGAAGGAAAATATAATAATCCTGAATAAAGGCAATATCATTGAAGTTGATTCGATGGTGGATGTTGATATTCTGAATGAGAAATTTGGATTAGGTATAGAGAAGAAAGGTTTTGAAAGAATCTCAGGTTTTGTTATGTTTTCATTAGGACATATTCCAAAATCCGGGGAAAGTTTTATTTTTAATAATCATAAATACTCAGTTATAGATGCTGATGAAAAAAGTATCAATAGAGTTTTAATTACTAACTTGGATAGTGAAAATATAGGTTAAATATATGGAAAACGATTCAAATAATAATGATATGATGTCAAATAATGACTTCATGCAAATAATAGATGATTTAGCTTTAATGGAATCAAGAATAACAGTACTTGAGGATAATGTAAACCAAATTAAAGCCAAAAACCAGGAGAAAAATAATACCTTGCTAGAAGATTGTATTATTATCGGCTCCGAACAGTACATATGTATGAAGTATATTAGAAAAGAACCATGTATTGTTAAGAATTACGTTCGAAAAATTGGCTTTGATGTATGTATTGATGATGAGAAAATATGTCCGTGGGCTTTCAAAATAGAAGATAATAATCTATAATTATAGGATGGTGGAAAGTTTTGAATTATATTAAAAAATATGGAATAATCATTTTTTTATGGATTATCGCAATTACTATTACTATTTTATACTGGGGTACTGGTAGATTATTTATTCTGATTAGCGCTTTTATCTCGAGTATAGGGTATTATTTGGTATTAAAAGCGAAAGAAGGAAAGGAGTTTTTTTCTAATTATATAGACATTAACAAAGAAGGAATAAAAAATGGATTTGCTAGAGTTGAAGGTAGTATAAAAGCGAAAGATGAGCTTTATAGTTATATAAATGAAGATAGGGTGGTTTTTTATGAGGTTGTAGTAGAAATGGGAAAATTCGATTATTCTAATCTAAACTTATATGGGGCTGATGAACAACCTCAAGTCATCAATAATAAATTTACCAACGCTAAATGGTCAATCGTAAATAGGAAAGATAAATGGTCAGATTTTTATATAAGTATGGATTCTGATAAAAAAATTCTGGTAAAAAATCCAGAAAAAGCTGAAGGTAAATGGATTTTTGATACG
>CAYUUC010000308.1:0-4370 GCA_964447635.1 uncultured Spirochaetia bacterium | reverse complement strand
ATAAAGAGTTTTCTTTCTTACTGACATCTAATAAGATTTCTTATACGATAGATTATGTAAAAGGAAAAAAGGTTGATTTAAAAAATGGTCTTAATAAAGTATACATTAATTTTAATACCTGTAAAGACCTAATAGATGAGTATTATAAAATTATAGCAGAAATTCGAAAAATAGAAAAAGATTCATCGGTTTCTATAACTCAAAAATACAATCTTATGCATAATAAGCAAATAAGACAAAACAAGATTAGCAATGATGTTAGGAAGAAGTTATTAGAAGGATTTAATATGCTTTCAGAATTATTTGAATATAGTTTGGATAATGATTTAATAGTAAATTCTGATGAAAGGTTAAGATTTGATAGAATTGATGGAAAAAGATTCTTAGAAAGTAAATCATATAAAGAAGCAGTTGAATATGCAATTAGTTTTTCTAAATTTATGTCTTATCTTCTGGATGGAGGATTCCTATCTGGTCACAACCCATTAATTAAAGAAACTGAATAAAAAAAATACTCTAGAAAGTGGAAAATTCTTTCATTGGAGTTATTAATAACAAATATGAATAGCAAAATGGATTATCAAAAAACTATAAAAAAAAGAATTTCCATATCTGGTAAAGGAATACATACAGGCAAAATCTGTTCTATTAGTCTTATTCCTTCCAATGATTTTGGTATAGTGATTAAGGTTAATAAAAAGGATAAATCTTTTATATTTAAACTTTGCCCGGATAATGTTCTTGATACGAAGAATCAAGTTTCTATTGGCACTAATAAATATAATGTGAAATTGGTTGAACATATCTTATCCGCTTTTCATGGTCTTGGAATAACGAATTGTATCATAGAAACAGAATCAGATGAAGTTCCGGGTATGGATGGGAGTTCTTATCCTTTTATACAGAAGATTCTCAATGTTGGAATAAAAGTTTTGGAAAGTAAGTATGAGAAAATAAATATTCCTTATCCTATTTGGGAAATTAATGATAAGAATATTATAATAATATTACCCGATAAATATTTTAGTATTAATTGTACTATCTTTTCTTCTTACAAATCTATCGGAACTCAATCTTATAACTCTATTATTACTCAAAACTTATACACATCCGAAATATCTAAAGCCCGTACTTATGGATTTATTGAAGATTATGAGAAACTTTTAAATAGAGGGCTTTGTTTGGGAAGTTCTTTTAACAATACATTAGCGTTATCCAAGAATAAAGTTTTATCTTATGAGAAGAGATATAATAATGAGATGGTTCGTCATAAAGTATTAGATATAATGGGTGATTTATTTTTACTTAATAAAAAGATAAATGGTAAGGTTATTGCTTTTAATAGCAACCATACTATTGATTATAAATTAGTAAAAAAAATTGATGGTATTATTAACAATAGTTCTCCTAGCAAAGAAGAAATTAAAGAACAGTATGAAAAATTCGATACTTTGGTATTTTTTAAAAAAATATTTCATTAGCTCCTATTTTTTATTAAAATATAAAAATATGTTTAATTTTTCTCCTAATTACCATTGATAAACTTATGAAAAACTACCCGATTATTAAAATATTAGAATATTAGTTTAAGTAAAATAAGAATAAGGATTCATTTATGTCATATAGCTTTAATATTAAAGGAAAATTTAAAGTAGAACCCGAGCTAATAAGGGAAGTAGTCGATTTATTAAAAGAGATTGAAATAGAATACGAGAGACCTAAAAAATCAGTCTTTCAGATTGATGATGATGGTGTATTGGAAGAGAGTGAATTAAATGAGGTTTTGGAAGTATTTGAACATATATTCGATTATATCGTTTCTGATTTAGACCAAAGCATATTTATATATATTCATGAATTAGACCCAATAGATAGAGAGGTCATTATAAGTAATACCCACTTAGATTTAATCAACCAATCGGATAGCCCATCGTCAATCCTTTTCTTGGAAAAGGGTATAATGAAAAATACCCTTAAAGTTATTAAAGAAATTAATAATATAAAAGGTAAAATAACTGAGAATCTTAATAAGAATAATATTACTTCTAAATGGGTTGAACTTAACGAAATAACTAATCCTTTCATACTACAAACTAATTTCAAAATCAAAGTAAAAGGAGGAAATAAAGGTATATTTATATCTTCTTTGTTGGATGAGGATTTACATTGTGAAAACTATGAGGAAATTTATAAAATTAAAAATAATGAAGAGTTAAAGAAAAAGTTTAAAGAAGGGTATATAGGAATTAAAGTATCTTTAAGGGCATTTAATAATGACATAGAAAAAGATGCTATGAATAATATTATTGAAACTCTAAAGGATAATTTTAAAATTATACATTCTGTTAATTTAGTTAAAGAATAATTTATATAGATTATGAAAAAAATAGCTGTTGCAATCAGTGGTGGTATCGATAGCACTGCAACCTTAATCAAATTAAAGGATAAGGGACATGATGTTATCGGGTTAACGATGTTACTTTCTGATTATAGTAAAACACAAGATTATAAGACTGCTAAATCAATATGTGATGAATTAAATGTTAAACATTATTCTATAGATTTATCTAAAACCTTTAAGACTAAGATTATTGATTATTTCATAAATGAGTATTTATCTGCAAGGACTCCTAATCCCTGTCTTTTCTGCAATCCAATTATTAAATTTGGTATATTAAAAGAATACGCTGAAAAGTTGGGTTATTCAATAATCGCTACTGGACATTATGTTAGATTGGTTTATAAAAACCAAAAATTATATATTAAAAAAGGTATAGATGAAAAAAAGGAACAGTCATATTTCGTTAGTAGGATTTTTCCTCAAATATTAAGTAAAGTGATGTTCCCTATTGGTGAATTAACCAAAGAACAAGTTAAAGCATATCTTAAGGATAAAGGTTATAATATAAGAAAGAATAAGGAATCCCAGGAAATATGTTTCATTCCTCATAATGATTATAAGCTCTTTATAAGAGATAATATAAACAAGGATAAATTTATTAAAGGGGATATACTAGATGAAAATGGGAATAGGGTAGGTACTCATAATGGTTTACCATTATACACAATTGGACAGAGAAGAGGGATAAATGTTGCCATGGGTAAACCTGTTTATGTTAGAGAATTGGTTAAAAAAAACAATACCATAATCATTGGTGAAAGAAAGAAAACAAGAAGATTCGAAGCTATTAATCCTGTGTGGCATTATTCTTATAATGAGGTTAAGGATAGTGTATTGGAAGTTAAGATTAGATATCGAGGAAAACCACAAAAATGTAGAATTATTGACCAATATGATAATAGAATAATAGTAGAGTTTGAGAAGGAGGTATCCTCTGTTACTCCTGGTCAAGGTGCTGTCTTTTATTTAGATGATATTGTTGCGGTCTCAGCTATTATTGACCGAGTATTCTAAATTATCTTAATTATATTATTTAAATTAAAATTAAGGTCCATAATACAATATTTTTTTAACTTTTTAATTTTAGTGACATTAATATTGCATCTTCTGTTGGATTCTGATAATAATTTTTTCTTGATGATACTATTAGAAAATTGTATTTATGATACATTTTCATAGCAACACTATTGCTTTTTCTCAATTCTAATTCGATAACTATGCATTTCATTTTTCTAGCATAATCTATACAATGATTGAGCAAAATGCTTCCAATTCCATTACCTTGTAATTCTTTATGAACCGATATCTGAAATAATTCACAAAAATCTTTAACTATTCTAACATAATAATATCCAATAAGATTTCTATCTGAAAAAAGACCGAAAAAATGATATTCATTGTTGGAATTAAGACTATCTATTATGGATTGTAAGGAGGATTCATTTGAATTACTTTTTTCAATTTTTTTAATGGATTGAATATGTTGCATATTTAATCTTTTAATCATTATATATAACTTTATATTATTTTAGATGGGAAGGAAATAATACAAAATGGTTTTCATTAATTGTATTCTGAAAATCACCTGATGAGATTCTACCTTTGAGTATCCTTTCATCTAACTTTTCTACAATTATTTCAGCTTTTGAATATGATTTAATTTGGTCGAGGTTCTTAAAATTTTCTCTATCCCTGATGAATTCTCTAAAATCCTTTTCATCACCAATTACATATAGTATATCATTTGTAGTTATACCTTGTGTACTACCGATATTAAGAATAACTTCATTTTCTTTCTTATCTCTAATTCTTCCAAATACCGGTATATTTTCAGATATGGTTTCAGAGAAATCTAATGATATATTTAAAAATCTGTTATTTCCTCTTTGTGATGATTTATATTCTAAAATAGTAACACCATTATGAACATTCTGGAGGTCGATATTAACCGATAATAAGTTTCCTTCTT
>CAYUUC010000307.1:0-4370 GCA_964447635.1 uncultured Spirochaetia bacterium | reverse complement strand
CCGCATATCTCTCTTCTTACCCAAACTTTTACCAATCCCTTCCCCTATGAGGGGAAGGATAGGATGGGGTCTCTTAATCCCTTCTCCTATAAGAGACCCCCCTAAATCCCCCCTCATAGGGGGGACTTCGGAAGACCCCTCTTCGCTTTCTTCACTACCCAAACTTTTACCAATCCCTTCCCCTATGAGGGGAGAGCTAGAGAGGGGTCTCTTAGGCAAAGTCTTTGCCACCTCTATCCCCTCCTCCAGCAAAGCGATAGCATCATCCCATTTCCCGATTAGCTTTAGGATGTCCGCCTTCTTCTGAATTATGTCCACACGCTTTGCCTTGTCTGTTTCGAGTGTGAGCAGTTTATCGTAGAGGGTGAGTGCTTCTGTGTTGTTGTAGTTCTCCTTTGCGTAGTCTCCCGCCTTCTTGAGATACATTCTTGAGCGGTCGAACATCTCCGCCTGCTCGAAGTGATATGCGAGGTCCTGATACATTTCCTCGTCGTCCCGGTATAGCTTCTCGATTGCCTCGCCTGCTACTCTGTGAAGGTTGTTCAGCCTTGCCCGTAGCTGTGTATCGTATATCGCTTCCCTCATCAGTGCGTGCTTGAAGATGTATTCTATGTCGGACATGACGGACCATAAGCCTTCGTTCTCGCCTTCGAACAGCAGTGCGTCGACCATGTATGCCTCAAGCATCGTTGAGAGGGAACGCAGACTGAAGCTATCTTTCGTGATAAGGCTCATGTGTTCCATCAGCTGTTTAAGGGAGTTCAGCATCTCCACCAGAACTTCCTTGTTGAAACGGCGACCAAGCACGCTTGCCATCTGCACGGTCTCCTTCAGTTCCGATGATAGTCGGTCAATCCTTGCGGTGATAATAGCATTAATACCTCTCGGTATACCTATTTCTTTATTAAGGATGGTGTATTTGTTGTCCACAAGTTTAACCAGCCTGTTCTCCATGAGATAGAGGCAGAACTGCTCGATGAAGAACGGGTTGTTTTCCGTCTTCTGCAGGATGAATTGGTGTAACGCATCATCGGGATAGTAACTCATTATGTTCTTGATTACCTTATCCACATTGCCTTCCCCAATCTCCGACAACATTATCTCATTATGCTTAACCTTCCTGTCCAGCTTCAAGTCGGGTTTTGACCCATCATCCAGATAACGGCTTGAAGCGAAGATGATAAACGGAAAGTCATTCACCATTCTTGTTATCGTCTGAAACACCTTGATGCTGTCATCATCAATCCAATGCAGGTCTTCGATGATGAAGATGAACGGATTGATAAGACTCAACGCCTTGAACAGCTCTTTCAGGGCAATCAGCGTGTTATTGTAACGGAATTTCGGCTCAAGCTGGGCATATAGCGAATCCTCCTCGAAGATACCGACAAGTGCTTTCAAGAATGACTCAGTCCGTTCCAGCTCCTTGATGATCTTGTCAGTGCGGGGGTCGTCAACATCTTCCAGTTTGTCGATAAGTTCCTCGAACCGCTCCTCGAAGATGTCCAGCTTGTCATCGTGTCCCTCAGCGTCGCTCTGCCTAAAATAGTAGTTCAGGAATGATGTAAATGGATTCATGCTGTCTCGAATCATGCTGTCAGTTTGCGTAAAATAGTTATGTATCTCCGGTTTCATGCTCTCCGCTACTTCGTGCATGAGTCTTGACTTGCCAAGTCCCGCATCAGCGTATATGTAGACGATACCGCCGAAGTTCCCGTGTTTGATAGGCTCGCACCATTGCTTCAAGTTTGAGACTTCCTCGTCTCTCCCGACCAGCTCACCTTTAAAGTACTTCTCGACGATGCTTCCTGACTTCTTCACCAGCTCCAATGCCTTAATGCTTCCCAGCTTTCCTTTCAGCGAGATTGAGCCCTTGTATTTCATGTCATGCGTATCTTTAATCTCATCTGCGATTTGCTCGGTTATGTATATTTTACCCCAGCGAGTTTCACCCATAAACCTTGCTGACATGTTGATTACATCACCAAGCACATCGTATGAACATCGCAGTTCGCTTCCCACATATCCTGTGAATGCTGTTCCATATGAGACACCCGCTTTCATCTTACGATTCAGCTTCTTTTTCATCTCGAGAACAAAGTTAACAGAACGCACAATATTGTTCTCATAGCTTATCGGAGCACCGAAGACAACAAGCCCTACACATCCTTTATCGCCAAAGTCAAGTCCCTTAAAGTATCCGCCATACTTATCTGCGGTTTCAACTATATGGTATGCGACTTGTTTCAACAGCCCATCGTCCTTTTCCACTCCCTTGAACGATAGGAACACGCTTGCTATTTCTCTAAGCTCCTCCGTGTATGAATTGTTAATCAGCTTATCAGGAATGAATATTCGGATGATTTCATCGTCAATCTCTGTCAGGTCAATCTCATTCACATTATCCGGCTCATCATTATCGATCACCTTATGATATGCGTCATCAATCCCGTTAAGTCTAACAGCCTTTCCTTCAAGCATATCCGCCAAAACTTCATCAATTACGATATCCATTCTCTCGCAGTGATGCTCACTTTTGGCACAACCATTTATCGCATTGCCTTTGAACAGATATGTATGATGTTCATCAGGACCGAGTATACGCCAATCCACATCACCGAAAGACAACCCCAGTTTGACTTGCATTCTAAAATCGCCATATTTTGTACGGATTAATCCATTTTCAGTGAACCATTTTTTTATGCAAACGGCAGAATGAAGAGCGATTGCCGGTTCAATATCAGGAAACACCGATGTAAAAGCATCACCGGCAAATCCTGTAACAAATCCGTTTCTTTTGTATATCTCATCAATGATTGGGCGGAATACTCTATTAATCGTGTCGGATAATTCCTCCGCCCCTTTCTTGCCGTGCTTCATCATTTCTTCAGTCAACGGAGTAAATCCGGATATATCCAGAAACATCGACACAGCTTCAAACTCTCCGCGAGTCTCTCCTATAATGTATTTATCACGAATGAAATGCGGGATTATATTTCTCATAATTGTTACCTCAAGGAAAATGTTGATTATGATAAGTATAAGAAAGGATTATATATAAGTAAATTATTGATATTAAAAAATGCGGGTAAATCATCTATAAATTTTTGAATAAGACGTATATTAATATATATATCAATCTCGCGGATTTTCCTAAGAGCGAGAAAAATAAATCGTTCATTATATTAGTTATCCAAAGAATCCTTTGTCACAGGATTTAACATTAGCTTAATCATTGATATCCTTCAATAGTTCTTCAAGAGTAATTGTATCAGCATTACCGGATTTAAAATCATCAACTTGCTTTTGCATACTTAACATCTTACTATCACGATCATTGGGACTACCATGAAATGATATTTCCCATATTATTCCATTCAAAATATCACCCAGTGTAAATCCTATACCTTTGTAAGGAATTATCTTTCCATCGTAATTAGAATCATTCTCTATATTTAATATAAGTTCAGGATTTAATTTTACGGGAATATTTACTAGATTATATATCTTACTAAAACAAACACTAAAAGCTATACGCTCTCCCTTTTTGTATTTTAGACCATAAACTTCTTCATCTTTCTGAAAAGGAAATCCCACCCCATGTAATTCCGGTCGTTCGTTTCCTGAAATAGAATTATTCTTTGAATCAATATTATAAGTTTTATATAGTTCCAAATACTCGATTTCGTCTGTATCTCCCTTAAGATAGGTTTTTCCAGGTTTATCCAATCCTTCTCTAACATAATCCCCGCACCAATTTCCTAATACATAATCAAATAAGTCCAATCTACTATCCAATAACAATAAAATATCCTTTAATATAACATTATCAGCAAGCTCACAATTTTCAAATAAGTAACGAATGGCATTTTCGGTTATTTCTCTTGTAATATATGCTCCTTTTCCCTTTTCCTCATCGTAGAACCAATGTGTTTGTAATAACTTACCACCTTTAACTATTTGTAAACATTCTCTATCCATAAAAATCAACTCCATACCAGTAAGAATAAACCAATCATCATACCAAAACAAGCAAAGCAAAACGGGACGCACCACCCGAACCGATGACGCATCCCGCACATTTACCCAATCGTCACTCTGAAGAGACCCCTCTAAATCTCCCCTAATGAGGCATTGGTGTCAAGTTAAGGGGAGACTTGAAGAGTTTCATCTTGTAATCTTTTTTCTTACCCTAACTTTTACTAATACTCCCCTTAATAAGGGGAGATAGAGGGGATTCACTAATCCCCCACTTTTTTTGAGTCGGGGGACAATGTCCCCCGAACCCCATATAATACACCAACCGTCGGTAAACACATCTCGCCTTCCGTTTCGCTGCTCCGCAACGCTCAATCTACAGGCGGGATGAT
>CAYUUC010000306.1:0-4381 GCA_964447635.1 uncultured Spirochaetia bacterium | reverse complement strand
TATATTGTAAATTTAATGAACTAGCTGGTATTATATTATTGTAGATTTTTTTGATAATCGGGTTATAATATTTAGTATATATTAGACTTTATTTTGGAGACTATTATGCGTAAAATCCTATTGTTGTTTTTATTTATAGCTATCTTAATAATAACAACACAGACAGCATTTTCACAGTCCAATAATCTTATTTGTGCTGTAATAGAATTTAAGAACTCCACCGAGAATCCAGATTTTGATTATCTTAAGTATTCATTCCAAAATTCAATTATAGAATCATTAAGCTCCATTAAAGGAGCAGAAGTAATAGATGCTACAATAGCTAATGATGTAGCTAATGATAATGGTTTAACCTATGATAAACACGATAATAAGAGATTGATTCTAACTTATGCTGCTGATGCTGGGGTTAATATTATAGTTTTAGGGGAATTTAATATAATTAAAGATGACATTATTACTGTTAAAATCATGCTTTATAGTGTAGCTCAGCTTAAGATAGTAGATGACTTTACATTAACCGGCTCAGTGGAGGATTCCTTCAAATTAGTCAATAAAATCGCTCTTACCTCTTCGGATAAATTTGTAGAAAAGCAAGACGAGTTACAGATTACCCTAGAAGAAATTAGAGAGCAAGTACGACCAGCGAATTATATTAAAGAACCACAGATTACCGATATTTCTATAGATGGTGTTGTCATCGAATGGAAGACGGATAAAGAGACCATTTCATCTTTATATATTGGGGATAGTGATGATTTTGACATAAAAAAAGCTGTTTCATATTATACTGATGAATCGACAGATGCCATAAACCATTACATAGTTATAGATTATGATAGTATAGATGTAAAAAAAGAATATTTCTTTAAAACTCAAGAAACTGATTTCTTTGATAATGAGACCACATCTAATATATATAAAATTGAAGAGGGTAGGATTTATAACCAGTTAATAAAGGACTTCCAAAATTTAAAAGATACATTATCAAAAGAAATTTCAGAAAATGTAAAAAATAACCAAAATACCAAGAAGAGCTTACAATCTATAAATAAATTAATAGTAGAAACAGCAAAATATGACAAGGTTTTAGAACTTGATGAACATGTCAAAGAACAGGAAGAAATTAAAAAAATCATTCAATTATTAATCAAAGCAGAAGAAGATATAAAGAATAAAAGCTTTGAATCATCTATGGTTAAATATAATGAATCTTTAGAAATCCTTAAACCTTTAGAAATCTATACAGACATAATAACAGAGAAATATTTAATGAGATTGATAGAAAAAGCAGAAACAGCATCTAGAGTTATCGAAATAGTGGCTGAGGCTGATAAGTCTGTTGAAGTTAAAGATTATAGAACAGCTAGAACAAAATATAATAAAGTTATACATCTTGTTAAGAAATATGATATTGAGAATTATATAGAGTTTGACTATATAAAGTCTAAAATGGATTCAATTCCCGAAACTTTATTCTACTTCTATATTAATACTTCACTGGGTTCAAGTCACAATTTCATGTCTGACAATGAAATAAGGGATACTATGGTTACCAATTGGTCATTGAACTTTAATTTCCGTAGTAATAGGTTATTATCTTATGGTGTTGGTCTGGATTTATTCTCTATAGAAGCTTTTGCTAAGATTTCCCCTTGGAATTCCAATGCTCTATATTTTTACACCAATGAATTTTACTTAAAAGGGGGTCTTCTGATTGATTTTCTAAGCGAGATTATAAGTACATCCAGAACAGGTATTGGATTAGGAGCTAATATTGCTACTGGCTATATATGGAGTTTTGAAAAATTTGGAATTTCTACCGAGTTGAAGCTATGGACTATATATTTCATCGGTGGGGTTAATTATGATAGGATTCCAATTAATATTTCAATATCATTGGGATTCGTTTATAATTTTGGGGAGTTCTTATCTGGTTGATATAATTGAAATAAGACTTTAGTTTATATCATTAAAAGTTAAATATACTTTTCTAATAAAATATCTATAAATCCTATTTATTCTATTCCCATTAATGTTATTATATTTTATAATATTATGGTATTGTGTATAATCAATCTCATATTTATTGTTTTCCTTACAATAAATCTTAAGATATATAATGGAGCGTAGGATAACATGTCTAATCTAACAAAAGTTGGAATCATAATATTGTTTCTTGGATTGGTATTATTCCTGTTTCAATTTATAGATATACCTTCAGTAAAAGGCGAAGAAAACTACAGGGAATTGAGAACCATACAATTTAATGTAGATGAGAACCAAACCCTTTATCCAACAATTAATAACCAGGAAATTATAAACAATCTAAATGATATCAGTTTTCTTATAAGAGGAAAGCTAATATCTAATGAAAAGGGTATAGAATTTGGATTAAAATTTGTGATAAAAGATGGGAAAAAGATTACATTAGATAATCCTTTATTTATTATTAAACCACCAGTAGAAATTAATCCTACAAAAGAATATTCAGATGGGTATCTGGTTAAACCTAGATATCCGCAAGAACTAATGAATAGGGATTTTAGCATATCTTATGATTATGATATGTTACGGAATTATGTCTATGATGGTTTTAGAAGCGATGTTAATATACAAAAAGACATTACATCTAAGAGTGATAAAGGTTTAACAATATCAGGGTTAAGGAATACCGATTTATCTATCCTTTCATTAATTACTGGTCAAACTACTCTTTTTATATCTATTGGTTTAGCGGGATTAGGTTTACTATTTATTATTTTAGGTATTCTGAATAAGACCAAGAAAGAAACAGAAGAATTGAGTGAAGAACTTGTGTTAGAGAAGGAAGTAGAAGATATGATTTTATCTTCAAATTATAGTTTAGGAAAAGATGTTCGACAAAGGTTCGATTCCATAAATAATAGGCTCAAAAGGATTATTAAACTAAGTAGAGATACATCTAATATAGACTTATCTGAGGTTTTACATTTATGTAAAATTCTTGTAGATAATGGTATAAGATTAGCTAAATTTATGGTTGGTTTTACTAAAATAAAAGATATAGCAAATTTAGAAAATCAGAAATTCGAATTAGATAATTTGAAAGTTGGATATACAAAAGAAAGTGATTTTAACATGAAGACCGAAATTCTTTCCAAAATAAAAGCTAAAGAAAGAGTCATATTTTTCTTAAGTAATATAGATAAGAAATCTGAACAGATAGACAAAATGATTGAGAATGTAGACGCAATATTAGAATCTGCTATACTTTCTTTCCCTTCTATGAAAAAGGACTCCGTTATTTCATCAACCACCAGTTATTCTAGCTTAATAAGGAAATTGAAAAATGAAATACAGATACAAGAAAAGGAATTAGAAATGCTGGAAAATGTTACTGGAACTGATAAATCTCAATCATCCAAGCAAATAGAGTCTTGATACTTATACTAATTAAATAACACATCTATAACAAAATTATCATTCATTATTACCGATTCTGGATTATCTGTACTATTAAGGTCACCCGACCATTCAACAAATGAGAATCCCGTATTAGGTACTGCGGTAAGGGTAACTGTGGTTCCTTGAGCGTATTTGTATTGACATGTCCCCACATCTATACCTGATGGATCAACGGTTACACTGCCTTTTTTATCATCGTAATTTAAAGTAAGTCTAAAAGCTGGGACGACAGTAGCAGAGACATATTTATCACTATCCATAGTCAATGTAGTCGGGTTATCCGACCCTGACAAGTCACCTCCCCACTGGTCGAAGGTTGTACCACACGATGTATCTGTTGCTAGAAGGCTTAAAATGGTATTTTCTTCATAAAGATGAGATTGACCATCATAATAGATTGAGTCTGGTGTAATCTGGACATATACTCCTGCTGGTGTATCAATGGTTAATTCATATAAAGTTACATTTTCATCATAGAACACTGCTTTAATGGTTCTACTAGTATTTAGAACAAAGGTTTGTTCCGGTTCAGTATCAATTAGGAAAGGGCTATGCCAACCTATAAAGACATTATTATTATCTGGATTAGCAGTAATAGTAATCTCTGTTCCGGGTTCGTATATACCTCCAGGAGGGTTCATTTCTACAGTTCCATTCCCGATTATATTTATGGTAAGGTTTACCATATCGCTTCCACCATCTCCCCCATCACCACTGTCTCCACTATCTCCGCTATCATTGTTAGTGGGTGTGCAGTAAATAGATAATGATAATAATAAAACCAAACCCATTAATATTATTGTTTTTCTCATATTAGTTCTCCCTTTTATTTGATTAATAAGCATTCTATAATTATGATTATACTTTTCATGGTTATATAAAATATATTCAAACTACTAATTAAATTTACCAAATATTAATTAAATGTCAATAT
>CAYUUC010000305.1:0-4387 GCA_964447635.1 uncultured Spirochaetia bacterium | reverse complement strand
TTATAGTTTCAACCATTTTATTATGTCTTGAATAATTCTATCCGATGCCTTACCATCTCCATAAGGGTTTTTGGCTTCAGACATCTCTTTATATAAATTATAATCATCAAGCAATGCTTGAGTTTGGTTTATGATGTTGTTTTTGTTAGTTCCCACTAGCTTTACAGTTCCAGCGTCAATCGCTTCTGTTCGTTCTGTTGTATCTCTCATTACCAAAACAGGTATTCCTAATGATGGGGCTTCTTCTTGTATTCCACCTGAGTCGGTAAGTATCAAATAACTCTTCAGCATCAAAGCGACGAATGATAGATAGGGTAGGGGTTTCATAAGGATAACATTATTGATATTTGATAGTAGTTTGAAAACAGGTTTTTTCACATTTGGATTAAGATGTACCGGATATATGAACAGAACTTCTTTATTAATATATGCTAATTCTTTGATGGATTCACATATGTTTTCTAGACCCTTCCCGAAGTTCTCCCTTCTATGGCTGGTTATAAGCACGATACGCTTCGATAGGTCGATATGGTAAAAATCTTTATATATTAGACTATTGTTTTTAATCTTTTCTTTAATATAGAACAAAGCATCAATCACCGGATTCCCGGTCATGGTAATATTATTGGAATTAATGTTTTCTCGAATAAGGTTCTGTCTGGAATTTTCCGTAGGAGCAAAATGTAAATCGGCTATATGAGTGGTAAGAACTCGATTAACTTCTTCGGGGAATGGAGAATACTTATCGTAAGTCCTTAATCCTGCTTCTACATGAGCTATTTTAATCCCAAGGTAATAAGCTGATAGTGCTGAAATGAAGCATGTGGTTGTATCACCTTGTACTATTATAATATCGGGTTTTTCATGGTTTATAATTGTTTTGATTTTGGTAAGGATATTTGCTGTTATATCGAATAAATCCTGGTTATCCTTCATTATATTTAAGTCATAATCTGGTTTAATATTGAATATATCGAGGACTTCATCTAGCATTTGCCTATGCTGGCTTGTAGCACAGGTAATCACTTTAAATTTGCTTATTAGCTTGGACTTTATGATAATTGGTGCTAGTTTTATTGCTTCTGGTCTTGTTCCGAAAACGAACATTATTTTCTTTATCTTCATCATATAAATCCTAACAAATTAAAATATTTTTCGGAAGATTGATTGTTTTTTTAACCTATTTGGTAATCTTGCTTTATCATAAATATTTTATATCTTATAAAAGGTTATTTAAGAATCATAACAGGCTTTTTAAAATGAATAATAAGAATCTATATATATATGGTAAAAATAGTGTAATAGAATACTTACAAAGGGGTAAAGCACCAAAATCTTTATTTATAAGAGGAAGTATCAAAAAAGACCGAAAAATCAAACATATATTAAAATTATGTCAGGATTATTCGGTTAATGTAGACCATACCTCAGAAGGCGAACTCAACAGAATGACCAAAAATGCTAATCATCAAGGTGTTGTCTTGATAGCCGAAAAACCTGGCAAAACAGATTTAATGAAAATCGAAGACTTGATTATGGTGCTGGAAGATGAGGAGAAATGCTGTGTAGCATTGTTAGACTCTATCCAAGATACTCACAATATGGGAGCGATAATACGTAGTGCTGAGTTTTTCGGGGTCTCTGCTATAATCTTACCGGAGAAGAATACCGCCCCCATTAATGAAACTGTATACAAGACCAGTTCTGGTGCTGTGGAAATGGTTAAGATAGCTAGAGTTAATAATCTTAAATATGCTATTGAATTACTCAAGCAAAATGGTTTTTGGATTTACGGGACTTATATAGATGAGGGTCAAAGCCTGAATAAGACTGTTTTTGATAAGAAATCTGCTGTCATATTGGGTTCGGAGAGTCTTGGCATAAAAAGGACGATTAAGGATAATTGTGACTTTCTGGTACTCATTGATAGAGTGGGAGATATAGATAGCCTTAATGTATCGGTAAGTGCTGGAATCATATTCCATCATTATGCTAAGCAGAATTTGATTAATGATTAGGAGGGGTATAATTATATGAAAAAGTATTTAGTAATCATTCCAATTTCGATTTTATTATTAGCATTTATTCATTTTTGTTCACACAGCGGAGAAGATAGAACGGAGAGGCTGTTTTCCACGAATGAAAGTGAGATTATTAAGGGAAATCTGCTTAGAATTCCGCCTGTTCTTATAAGAAGTTATAATTCATACACTGATGAGCATGATACGAAATTCAATCCCTATTATATGTTTGATAGAAACGAGATAACAGGTTGGATTGGCAATAAGGATGTGGATAATGGAAGAATCGCTATCTTGAATTTCCAACCTATAGAAAGAGATTTTAATCTAACTCATATAAAGATAAAATCCGGTATTCAAAATGGTATAATGAATTTTAAGGACTACTCCCGACCAAAAACATTGCAATTACAATTTTATAAAATAATAGAAAATAGCCTATCTATAGAGGATGATGAAAACAATACAGAAGAGAATCATATTACTTTTAAAAGTGATGAAGATGATATCAAAGAAATCGAAAAAGAAATAATAACAGAGGAAGACTATTCTGATGAAATCATTCCAGAGGAAGGAGTATCGGTGGATGACTTCTTATCAAATAATGATGAAGACACCGAAATCACTTCTGATATAGAGATATTGGATGATAATAGAAAATCGAATAATTTAGAAGAGAGTATACCAGATAGTGATTTGGAAGAAACAATCTTAAAGGTTAAGCTAATTAATCAATTTAGTATAAATATCGAGGATATCCAAGAATGGCAGACTAATAAAATCCCCAAAATGAATTTTGATTTTGATTTTGTTAATATATTTGTTAAAGATAAGTATAATGGTGAAAAATATCCCAACCAAATAGCAATATCAGAGATGGAATTCCTATTGTCTGACCCTACTAGAACTGTTGATGCTAATAAGTATGATTATCTTTATGACAAACTTAAAACATGGTATGAATCTAATGATAAAGAGGAATTTCTCCGTGGAAAATCGACTGATATCTTTTATTCTCAATATATAATGAGTTATAAGACATCAAATCTTGATAATTGGTATAGGAACAGCGTAAAGAATAATCAAGTATATCGTATAATAGTCCCCACCTTCGAAAAAGCGGCTCAGATGATAGACTTTGGGGCTGTTCCTAAATCTCAATTGGATTATATTAATGGTTTAAGTCGATATTTTGACTCTGCTAAGATTTATGCTTTGAAAAATGCTTCATATCGATGGAATAAATATAGGGAAACTTTTTTAATATATATCGAAAATTCTGAATCCGCTTATAAAGACTTAGAGGAATCTCCTATATACTTCCCTTTTATGAAATATTTAGGTACCTCTTTTAACCAACCGAAATTCCAAAAAAGGTTAAAAGATTCATCCGCTCTATTAAATTATACATTAAAATCATTCTTCAACAGTAATAAAAACATCGAACATTTCTTTCTGGTAAGGAATCACGACTATAAACCTAAAGGTAAGATTAAATATGTTTTATATTATGATAATGAAAGATTAAATTCGGTAAAGAATTTGAGAATAACCGGGTCAATGAATGATTCAGACCCTATATGCATATGTATATATGATAAAAAAGAAAGGCTTGTCAAAGTAATGCATAGGGAATATGGTAAAGAAGAACATTTTTTTATAATATGGGATGATAATGATAAAGTAGAAAAGATATTGATTATGGAAATAGGAAGTTTTGGTTTAAAAAGGATACAAAAAGCACTTGCCAAAAAAATAAACTAATAATATATTATCATTAATAAATTATTAAATAATCCGCTATAGATTGAATTAAAAGATAACCTGTTAGTTTTGCTTTATACTAACTACAAATTTAAAATTCCATCAAAAGCGGGTTAGTCTTAAAATTTGTCTTAAATTCATGATTTATAATTATAAAAGGAGCGGAAGATGAGTTTATCTATCGATTGGAGCTTATTTAGTATCGGTATTGTAGAACTTTTTTTAACTTTGATTGTTGGACTTTTGGTTGTTTACATTGGTTATAAGGCTTTTACTTTATTTACCAAAAAGATAAATGAGAATGATGAACTAAAGAATAATAATATAGCTGTAGGTATCATATCAGCATCAGTTATAATATCGATGGCTATATTGATTAAGTCGGCTATCAGTCCTTCTATAACCACACTTAGGCTGTTGATTCATGAAGGTATTACCCTTACGAATATACTATTAGCAATAGCTTTTTTCTTAATTTTCTTTGTTATCGCAGGAATCATAGCAATTGTGGTTATTTTATTAGCTACTCTTATCTATAACAAATTAACGAAAAAAATCGAAGAATATACCGAGATTAAAAATAATAATATAGCAATAGCGAT
>CAYUUC010000304.1:0-4418 GCA_964447635.1 uncultured Spirochaetia bacterium | reverse complement strand
CTTTAAGAAAGAAGATAGAGAAAAAAGTAAACAATACTTAAATGATGCATTAAAATTAGCTAAAGAGATTAATTATGAAATGTTGATAAAATCTTCAGAAGAAGCATTAAAAGAATTATGATCTATGGGAGTATTATATGAACAATAACCAGGACAAGGATAATGCAATAAATCCTGATGAGATTTATAATCATCAAGATGATGATGTTATAGATATGGTTGATGAAGAAGAGAATAAAGATAAACAAATCATAAATAAGAATAAAGAATCTAATGATATAAAAGAAAAAAAGTCATATGAAGGTCTAACCAATATAGATAAATTAATCGAAACTAATATTACTGATTGGGATTATGAGAGTGCTAGGAATTATGTAATTGAATTCATAAAAGTAGCTAACCAATATAAGAAAGACTATATAGAAAAGTTATCCGAACTTAAAAAATGGGGAAGAAGAATAGATTTAGCAAAAGAAAATAATAAAATTAAGTTAGTAGAAGAAGCAGAAAAACAATTCGCAAGATTATTAATAGAAGCTGAACATTTAGAAAACGAATATAAAAAAATGAAAATGCATGTGGATATCCTTAAGGAACAACTAGCAGAAAAGAATAAATTCATTCCAAATAAGGACCCTACACTACTATTAAATAAATTAGAGTCCTTGTTGGATAAAAGTTCCGAAGAAATAGAAATCGAAGATAAGCTAAATGAAGTATCTCTTAAAGATAAATTGGAAAAGTTAAAAGGTAAGATATCAAAAGAAGAGAATAAAGAAATAGGAGATAACTGATTTATGAGTGATAATAATGAGAATGATATCATTGAAATAGAAAAAAATTCTCGTGAAAAGATAAGAATTTCATTATCCGAATTTAAAGGAAAAAAGCTAATTGATATGCGTATTTGGTATGTAGATAAAGAAGGGGAATATAAACCCTCTAAGAAAGGTTTATCAATATCAATAGATAAATATGATGAATTAAAAAATGCAATTTTAAAGCTTGAGAATATGATAGGAATAGAATAGAAAATATTTATAAAATATTTATCAAAAACAATTTGGCATATATAAATTATAGATAACATTTTTTATTAGTACTCTGTCAAATACTATGTAAAAAATGATTATATTATTATTTTTATTGTTAATAAAGGTATTTTTACTAAATACAATATTTGATTTTATTAGCAATTGATATTTTATAGAAAACCAAACCAACAAAGGGAACAATAAAATGGATGATGCTCAATTTCTTGAAGAGTTAAAAAAAGATTTTTTCGATGAAGCTAAAACATTAATTGATATACTTGAAAGTAATATATTAATTCTAGAAAAAGATTTTGATAACCAGGAAGCGATAAATGAAATCTTTCGATCCGCTCATACTTTAAAAGGTGGGTCTGCTACCCTGGATTTAGATAGGATAGCAAATTTCACCCATGAAATGGAAAGCCTTTTAGATGAAATACGCTCAGGAAATATAAGATTAAACTCCGATATTGTTGACACTTTGCTAAAATCTATTGATATAGTAAAAAATCTTATTGATGCTAGTCTTAATGATAGAGAACCACCATCAAACCTGGAATCCGAAGCAATAAAAGAAATGAAAAGCATATATCAACCAGAACTAAATGAGGAAACAAAAAAAGAAGCTATCAAAATTGCTAAAGAAATTGTAGAATCCAGACCAAAAGTAGATTATAATTTAAATGAATATGATAGATATCTATTAAGAACCGCTCCAGAAGAAGGCTATGAAATCTATGATGTTTACGTACTCTTAAATAAAAATAACCCTATGAAAACTGTAAGCGGCATTCAAATACATTCTATTCTTAAAGAGTTCTCACAAATAGTAAAATCAATTCCAGATTTAGATGACTTATTTCAGGATAAATTTTATAAAGAAGTTAATTTTTTAATATTAAGTAAAAAATCCAAAAGTTATATTAAAGATAAAATAACAATTTCTGATGTGACTGAATTAGTACAGATTAGAGAATTTGAGGACACCGAATCTCTTATAAGTGAATTAACCAGCCAGGATAGGATAAAAAGCGAAGAAGTAAAATTAGAATTCTCAGAATCCGAGATTGATGAGATAAAAAGGGCAAAAAAAGATGAAAAAAATATTATCCAAATTGTTGTAGATTTTGATGAAACCAATCCTATGAGAAGCGTTAGTGGATTACTTATCTATACTATGCTATCTTCTTATGGGGATATTATAACATCCACACCACAATTCGAGGACTTAAAAGAAGACAAATTCTATGAAACTGCAATATTTATTTTAGCTACATATAAAGATGAGACTTTCATTAAAAATCACATATATATAAGTGATATAACAAAATCTTTGGAATTCAAAAAAATAACCTTCGACGAAGAATCAGAAGAGATTCAAGGAACTGAAGAAAAAAGTATTAAAGTATTTGAACCTAAAGAAGAATTAGAAGAAGCAGACCAAGAGATGTTCCCTGATGATATGGAAGAAACAGAAACAGAAGAAGAAATCGATATAAGTAGTACAAAAAAGCAACAAACAAGTCAATCCACAAAAAAACAAGCAGAAAGTTCTTCTTCTAAACCGATAAAGAAAGACCAACAATCCCAAATCCTAAGAGTACATTCTAAAAGAATCGATCAATTAGTAAACTTAGTTAGCCAACTGGTAATAGAAAAGGGAAGTTTTACTAAGATTAGTGATATAAGTACAGAAATATATGAGTTTTTTAATTCAAACTATTCTAATTTTAAGAAAGACTTGTACGCACTATTTGATGAGATTACTTCAACAGCAAAAATAGGAAACCCCGATAAAGAAGATGTGCATCAGGATATTAGTTACCAAGAAACCACCGAGATTACTGAAGAAAACGAAGATATAGAAAATAATAAATTAAAAGCACTATATAAAGAACATATTGACAAACTAGCAAAGACATTCGATAATGTATTCCCCAAAATAAAAGATATCCAGGATAAGATTAAAGATGTGAATAGCAAATTCAATATGATAACTAATGACATACATGAAAGCGTGATGAAAGTAAGGATGGTCCCGATTAGCCAGCTTTTCCAAAGATTCCCCAGAGTGGTAAGGGATTTATCCAAGAGCCTTAAAAAAGAAGTAGACCTCATAACCGAGGGAGAAGACACAGAACTTGATAAGAACACCATCGAAAATCTAGTACATCCATTAATTCATATTATTAGAAATGCTATGGATCATGGAATAGAGAATTCCGAAAAAAGGAAAAAATTAGGTAAGCCCGAGAAAGGTATCATCCATCTTAAAGCAAAACAAGAAGGTAACTTGGTTGTGATTACTGTTAGTGATGATGGTCAAGGACTAGACTTAAACAGGATTAAACAAAAAGCAGTAAATAATGGATTAATAGAACCTAATGCTGATTTAACCGAAAATGAAATCATAAATCTAATATTCCTTCCCGGATTCTCTACTAAAGAAAATGCTACCGATTTATCTGGTAGAGGGGTAGGAATGGATGTTGTAAAAAAAGCAATAGAAAGTGAAAGAGGTCATGTTTATATTTCATCTAAGAAAGGAGAAGGGACAACATTTACTTTAAAGCTTCCTTTAACCATGGCTATTATTCAAGCTTTAGAAGTAAGGGTAGGAAGTAATATATATTGTATCCCTATAAACTCTATTATTGAAACTTCTCGTCTCAAAGATGATATGATTGAGAGATTAGAAGGGAATGAGATAGTAAGACTTAGAGATGAAATTATATCAGTGGTTAGACTGGAAGAGATATTTAACATTAAAGAAAAAAGTAAAACAAAAAATAAATATATCATATATGTGGGAACTGAAAATAAGAAAATCGGTCTTGTAGTTGACCAATTAATAACTGAAGAAAGCATTGTAATTAAGCCATTAAACAATAAATATGTAGAATCTCTTGGTATAACCGGAGCGAGTATCCTTGGAGATGGCTCAGTAGCATTGATTCTGGAAATACCAGGAATAATGGAATTGATGCTTAAAGAAAGAAAAAAGAAATATGCTGGAATTAAACTATAAAACTAATCAAAATAAGAGATAAATTATGATGAATAAATCCACTAGTAAATCATCGGAAACTAAACAACTTGTTACTTTTGAATTGGAAAACAGTATTTTTGGAATGGATATAATGGTTGCCCAAGAAAATCTAAGATATGAAGACATAAGACCTGTACCCAATTCCCCACATTATTTTGAAGGATTTAGAAATCTTCGAGGAAAAATAATCCCTATAATTAACTTCAAAAAGCTATTCTCATTCACTAAATTTGATATGGAAAAACAAAAGTATATAATAATTATAGAGATAGAAGGATCGAATTTTGGTATAGTTGTTGATAAGGTTCTTAGAGTGGTTTATTATCAAGATGAGG
>CAYUUC010000303.1:1895-4433 GCA_964447635.1 uncultured Spirochaetia bacterium | reverse complement strand
TTTTTATTCGAAAATATAATATGGTTAAGTTGATTAATGTAAAAAACACGATATAATAAATATAGTGAAGTGTTAAAACCGTTGTTATAAAAAAAATTAAATGAGGTTTAATATATGACTCATTATAAAAAAGAATACAATGTAATTAATTACAATATAAAAATATTGATAATACTAGTTTTATTGTTTTTGATACCATTGACAGCTTTTTCTCAAGAAGGTGATTTTGATGATTTTACCTT
Source organism: uncultured Spirochaetia bacterium (assembly GCA_964447635.1). Lineage (GTDB taxonomy): Bacteria > Spirochaetota > UBA6919 > CAYUUC01 > CAYUUC01 > CAYUUC01. The sequence continues at coordinate 4,191 of CAYUUC010000303.1, read as the reverse complement.
TGAGTTTACTCCAGCTTTTAGCATCGGAGCTGTGGTATTAGAAGGAAGTGAATATATAGAATTTTATGGATTATTTGATTTCTTAATATGGGAAGTAAACTTAGGAGTACAGCTAGATCTACAATTTACTACTGATGCAAAACTTAGAACACAAAACTGGGACAGCTTAGAAGATATATTGACTAAGATAGCTTATGTAAATTATAAGGAAAAAGGAGATAAACCTTTCTATCTAAGATACGGTTCTATTCTATCATATACTATGGGTCACGGTACTATAATGTCAGCCTTCAAGAATACAAACCATGAACCAGTATTTTTCAGAAGAGGATTGATAATGGATTTGGACTTGGGAGTAGCTGGAGCTGAGACCATAATCTCTAATGTAATTACTGCACCTATTGCTGGTATGAGGATTTTTGGTAGACCCTTATCATTTTTAGATGATTCTATATCTGATGTGATTAGAGGACTTGAATTTGGAGCAACATACATTTCAGATACCGGTCCTGATGAAATCATAGCTAAAGTCGGTGAAGAGAATGAAAGGATAACAATTGATGCTGTTTTAGGTGCTATGTCCATAATAGGATTTGATGTTGGAACTATTTTGCTAAATGATCCTAGAACATTAACTATGCAATTCTACATGGATTTTAATATAATACCAGACTTAGGTAGTGGCTTCCATTTTGGTGGTTATGGCTCGATAGCTGAGGAAGATGTCGATATCCAATATAAATTGGAAGGAGTTGTTGTATTTAACAAATATGTTGGGTCATATTTTAATAGTAGATATTATATTCAAAGAGGTACTAAGTATACACAAATAAATGATGCTTTTAATGAAGGAAATAGATTTGGTGTAAATCTTATCCTGGCTAAAGTCTTTGCACAGAGTGATGAAAGATATATTAGATTTGCTTTTGGTGGTAGTGAGATTATCGGTGATAACTTTGGTGGTGAAGTAGAGTTTAATTTTATTATGTATGGTTTAATCCCTAGAATTAATATGTCTTTTTCTTATTTAGCATATAACGTATGGAAATGGGGTCATTTAATTAAGTTTGATAATGATAAGGCATATTCATTTAAGTTAGGTTATCAAGTAGAAGGCGCTCTTGTTACCGCAGAATTTGCTAAGTATTCAGTATATGACCAAAGTTTAATGCAATTTATATGGAGTAATACCTTTACAATCAAAGTTGAAGTTATATTTTAATCTTATGGAGGATTTATAGTGAATAGATACAAAATTTTAATCTTTTTAATATTAATTTTAGTTTTTATACCTTCTTTATTGTTCTCTCAAGAAAACTCGACAGCTTCAAAAGTAATAAACAAGGTATATTATAAAAGTACAAAAGATGATGATTATGAAAGGATTAGTTCTGGTCAAACCTTAGCTGAAGATGGTTTTGTTAAAACCGGTTTTAATGGGATGGTAGAAATTGAATTACCAGACAGGTCAATAATACGTTTATATGAAGACACAATTATCAAACTGGAAGTAACACGAGAAAAAAGAACAAAAATCGAGGTTTATGCTGGAGAATTATATGCTGAAGTTGATGACCTAGCTACAGATGAAAGCTTCTCCATATTAGCCAAACATTTGAAAGCAAAAGTAAGAGGTACGATTTTTACATTCGACTCTAATGGTAAGGTTCAGGTATTGGAAGGTATTGTTTCTGTTTCTAATCCTGATTATCCTGATAGAGTAGTCGATGTAAGTGAAAATAACCAAATCGTTGTTTTTCCAAACCAAGCAGCTCATCCATCACAGATGTCCAGGTTATCCCGTGCTGAAAAAATCATTATCCAAGCTAAACAAGATGAGTTTCAAAGTTCATCCGCCATTGAAGATGATGACTTTGATGATGATTTTATAGATGATGATATAACAAATGATATTGATGATGAAAATGAAAATCAAATTGATAATAATAATGAAATGGATAATAACATCATTGATAATGATATTAACAATAATATAAATAATGATGAAAATGTAATTGACAATAATAATGACATGAATGATAATGATATCATTAATAATGATATTAACAACATAGACAATGATATAAATAATGATGAAAATGATATTAACAACATAGACAATGACATAAATAATGATGAAAATGAAATAGATAATAGAAACAATGATAATAATGAAAACGAGAATGACAACAATAACAACATTGATAATAACGAAAACGAGAATAACAACAATAACAACAATGATAATAACGAAAACGAGAATAACAACAATAACAACAATGATAATAACGAAAAC
>CAYUUC010000303.1:0-1795 GCA_964447635.1 uncultured Spirochaetia bacterium | reverse complement strand
GAGAATAACAACAATGATAATGAGAACAAGAACGAGAATAACAACAATGATAATGAGAACAAAAATGATAATAATAATAACAATGATAATAACAATGATAAAGATGTTGACTTTACAACACCGGATTATATAGATATACCAACAGTTGATGATCCTGATGCTGAATATGTTGAAGTAGAAGATGGCACAGACAAATTACCTTTTGGATTGGATATCGTGATAGGTCCAATAACTTTAGAAGAAGAAACCGGTACAGTTATGTATACACAGCTGACAACTCAATTCAGGTTTGATTTTGGTCCTTTTGGATTAGGATTAATATTACCTGTATTCTTCAATAGTAGGGAGTCTCCATTTAATGCATCAGAATGGGGTAATAAGGAGGAATGGTTTAATGGCTTTGACTTTACAGATGTTGGTATACCAGATGTTATTAATTTCATGTTATCAAAGTTGATGTATTTTAATGTAGCTCAAATAGGAAATGAATTCTGGTTAAGAGTAGGACCAATTTATGACTGGAGTTTTGCTAATGGATTCATTATAGAGAACTATTCAAATGCTTTATCATTCCCACAAACTCGCAATCTTGGATTAAGATTAGGTGTAGATGTAGAATATTTTGGAACTGATTTCATGATTAGTCGATTCTCTGATTTTAGTTTCTTTGGTTTGAGACCTCTTGGTAGACCGGCTGGCTTTGAATATCCTTTAGAAATTGGTTTGAATATCATAACAGATTTAGACCCATTAAATACATTAAACGATAATCCAGATGTAATACTATATACAGATAAATGGAATTTGAAACTATTCTTTGTATCCATTGATTTATTAATACCTGTAGTTTTTGATGAAGATGAACCATTTAACTTAAACATTTTTGCAGAATTAGCTAAATCATCATATCAAGGTGTTAATCCAGATACAGGGGTTTTCCAATCTAGTGGTGAAATGTTAGGTAACCTATTTAGATTTGATAAACCATGGGGTATATCCGCAGGAATTAAAGGTTATCTTGGATTTGTATTCGAGTATAGAGCAGAATATCAACATTTGCATAATGGATTTGTAGCTAAATACTTCGATAGGTTCTATGATTATCAAAGGTCTGATCAAGAAAAATATGGACAGATAATTAATCCTCCATCGGGTACAATCCTGGATTCTTATAATGGAATGAGGACAATAGCCAAACTTAATCTGGATTTCATTGAAGAGTTTGATGATATGTCATATTTTGAATTGGATTTCACCTTCTATTTAGAAAATACCAATATCAACTTCTTAAAATTTTCCATATTCTTAGAAGAGGGTATAATTAAGAATACCACAATCCTAATAGAACTTTATAAGAAAAACATAGTTCATCTTTTAGAAGATAAGTTTTTGGATGAAAATACAATATTAGATATTGATGTAACTTATAAATTTAGTGAAACATTTTATCTATTAGTTTTCTTTAGAAGATCTTATATTAGGAATGTTTCCGGGGAACTAATACCATCGGATAATTTCGGATTTGAAACAAGATTAACATTCTAAATTCAATAACATATAATAATACTGTGTTTAGTCTAAACATTATCCCTTTTCCTTCTAATGTTCTTCCAAAGCCTTAAAAACATATATTCCACTACGATCGCATATATAGATTACACTTAGCAGGGTCATAGTCTTTATCGCAGTCATGTTCTTCTTGTTCTAAGGATTCATTATTACAGAATAATATGAATAATTATAGTATTAATAAAACTGATATTAATACTATTTATATAATTATATATCTAATAAT
>CAYUUC010000302.1:0-4450 GCA_964447635.1 uncultured Spirochaetia bacterium | reverse complement strand
CAATTACGGATAATAACTCCTTTAACAAGTTAAAATGTTATTATAAGATATATCTAAATGACAAATATGTTGGAAGCACCAATAAGGGTCCTTGGATAGATGATTTTAAATTCTTTGCCTATAATTTAGATAGAGGTGTAGAGTTTAAACTATCAATGGACAAAATGGTCGCGGCTAAGAACTCTAATAATTATAAGAAAGTCGCTTTAAAGATGTATCAGCCTAATGAATATCTGGAAGATGTAGTTCTAATCAATGATACACCGGATAGAATAGTCTTTTTGCTTATGGTTTGGCGGCAAGATGAGAATGGAGTTTATGAAGCTATAATTAAAACAGATGAAGATGGAGATAAGTATCTAAAAAGAACCAGTACATTATGGAAAAGGATTAAGGATTACTATATAAATAAATAATAACATAGACCAAAAGGAGCTTATCTATTTATGAATAAATCAAATAAATCAATTACACCGGATTTAATTTCCACAATAATGATATTGATTTTTATTCTGATAACAACAGGTGTTATCTTTTCCCAAAGTCTCCCGGAAGGCTATGATGACGATTCTATCGATTATTCAGATAATGTGGAAAACGAAGAAGAATCAATTGATAATTTGATGGATAAATTAAACGATGAGAACCAAGTAATGAGTTTTGACTCAGATATCATAGCTCCATTAAAGGAAGATGAAACCATATTCATACCTTTGAGGAACCCCGAGAATTTCTTATTAGTCTCAGAAATTGATATAGACGATGTAGAAACTGAACAAGATAAGATGTCATTAAACTTCTTGGAAGACCTATTAGCATTAGATATAGAACCTGAGGATGATATTGTCCATGAATACGTATCTCCCGATGAGATTGGCGGGAATAACTTTGTTTTCATGGCTATTCACGAAAAATTAGATGATAAAAAGGGTATAAGAAGTTATTATGAAATATATCTGAATGATAAACTAGTAGGAACAACCAACCAAGGTTCTTGGTATGGGTCTAAAAAAATCCTTATAACCAAAATCCGAACCGACAGGGAATACAATGTAATTGCAAAACTCAAAGAGTCTACCGTTCTTGGTTCCCAATGGTTAGACGCATTAAACATGTACCAACCAAACTATAAAGAATATGAAACTCAAGCAGAGAAAGAAAGAAAAGATAGAGAGGGAGAATTAGTACCATTTCCTGTTATAAATGAAAACAAAGATAGAGTTACATACCTATTCGTCGTATGGAGTACTGAAGATAAGTCTTATACTATCGGAACAGGAGAATTCCACAAAGCAAGACATTCTAAGTTCTGGAAAGCATTACAATACTTTTATTCCAATCAAACCAACTAAAAAAGTTATTGATACATAAATCGATTTCATTATGAATATAAAAACGATGGATTTCAGAAAATACTTCAATAATCCCTACAATTATAAACCCTATAATAGTTTTGGTGCACTGCTAAGAAAGGAGTTCAATGGTAAACGCATTTACAAACCAGTGGTAAACTGTGGTGGGTTTACCTGCCCCAATAGAGATGGTTCTAAAGGATTTGGTGGATGTATCTATTGTAATAATGATAGCTTCCGTCCGATAACAGCAACCAATGATAGAAGCATCAAAAACCAGATCAAACAAGCAATAGTACATTTCAAAGAAAGGTATAAAGCGGATAAGTTTATAGCATACTTCCAGAACTACTCTACCACATACGCACCAATCGATTACCTAAGGAAAGTATATTATGAAGCTCTATCTGTTAAAGATGTAATAGGCATATCCATAGGTACGAGACCTGATTGCATAAATGAAAGCATCTTGGACCTAATTCAGGAAATTGCTAATAAGTATTATCTATGGCTGGAGTTAGGTCTACAAACCATACATAATAAATCTCTGAAGTTTATTAATCGATGCGATACTTATGAAAACTTCATCAAGACTTACACAATGATTAGAAAGAGGAATAATACCAATATCAATATATGTGTTCATCTTATTCATGGTTTACCTACGGAAACACCAAAAGAGATGATAGATAGTGTAAAACATATGGCAGAGCTTGGAGTCAATGGGATAAAATTCCATCAACTTCATGTGGTAAAAGATACCTCAATGGCTAAGTTGTATAGGAATGGCGGGATTAATCTCCCTTCTTTAGATGAATACTTGGATTTAGTGGGGAAATCCTTAGAGATTTTGCCTAAAAAAATCATTATCCATAGGTTATTCGGTCTTAGTAACCCAAGGATATTAGTTGCTCCGAAATGGAGTATAAAAAAGGAAAAACTAACAGACATTGTGGATGATTATCTATATAAAAATGGTATCTATCAAGGAAAACATATAAAATAAAAGGTTGGCTAAATTTGAATAAACCACATGACTTTCTTATCAAAGGGTTACAAAAATTGGGTATAACATACACAGAAAACCAAATCAATTGTTATGATACTTATATTAAGTTTTTTACAAAAGAAAACCAGATTAAAAATCTTTCTTCTATAAAAGTTGATAAGGAAATAGTAATTAAACATTTCCTTGATTCTCTTTCAGGATTGCCATACATTAAGGATTATTACGAAAAGGACTATCAGGTAATAGATTTAGGTAGCGGAGGAGGTTTCCCAGGTATTCCTTTAAAAATAGCTAAACCTCAATGGAAAATCGACCTGGCTGAAGTTAATAAGAAGAAAATTGAATTCCTTAAACAACTATTAGAAAAGTTAAATATAAAGGATTGCAATATTATAGATTCATCACAAATGAAAATACAAAAGAATTATCATATTGTGGTTTCAAGGGCTTTTGGCAAACTGGATAAGAACATCAGCGAAGCTAATAAATATCTTAAAGAAAATGGTATTATAATTTTGTATAAGGCAAAAGCAGATAGAATTGAAGAAGAAATCCATTACTCAAGAGAAGTAAACACAAAAACAGTAAAATACATAAAAAAGATTAAAGTCGATGTCCCTTTTCTTGAAGCACAAAGACATTTAGTTATCTTCAAAGTATAAATTGTTTTTTATAAAGGTTTTTTATATGAATATATTAGATATCATCACTCTAGTCTTAATCTTCATAATATCCTATCCCTACATAGGTTATCCAATGTTTTTATATTCGTTAAATATAATCCTAAAAAGAAGACCAAACCATAAGCCTACTTCTCATTTTCAACCAGTAACCATCATAATGATTATTCATAATGAAGAATCGAGGATAATTAGAAAATTAAACAATATCTTAACTATAAAATATGATAAAGATAAAATGTCTATTCTCATAGTCGATGACCATTCTACAGACAGATCCAAGACAGAAGTAGAAATGTTTATACAAAAGAATAAAATCCAATTGAATAATTTTGAAATCATAACCAACAAAGGAAATGGTAAATCTATGGGTATTAATACTGCTGTGGAACATATAAAAAAGGGATATAAACCACCATACGATAAGCGATTAATCTTATTATGTGATACAAGACAATTGTTAGATACTAATGTTTTGCTGTATATGGTTAATAGATTCCAGGATAAAACTGTTGGATATGTTAGCGGACAAATTAAACTTAAAGGAACCAATGCTTATGGTTTTTATTGGATGCTGGAGACAAAGATAAGGGAATTAGAATCCGATTTATATAGTACATTAGGAGGAATTGGACCTTTATCCATGGTTAGATTAGACCTAATTCCAGAATTACCTAAAGACCTATTACTTGATGATGTTTATATACCTATGAAAGTTGTTTTTAATGGCTACAAGTCCGTATTTGAAAAGGATGCCATCGCATATGATAAAGTATATTCAACGGAAGATGAATTAAACCGGAAGTACCGGACATTAACGGGTAACTTTCAGCTAATAAGGAATATGCCAGAACTCCTCTCTCCAAAAACCAATCCGTTATTCTTTCAGTTCTTCTCTCATAAGGTTTTAAGACTTTTAACACCTCTTTTTATGTTTATTATAATGGTCCTATCCATTTTTTCTACTCTAATCTATAATTCAATATTTGGTATGGTTATTTTTATCCTTCAAGTAGCTTTCTATTTTCTTTCTTTTGTTACTAAGTTTATCAAGATACCAATATTAAGTCTATCCTATGAATTTTTATTGTTTAATATTGCTCCAATAGTCGGTCTTTACAGATATCTCAAAAAAGACTATAGATGGACTGGTATTCAAAAGGATTCAGAAGACTAATGACCACCAATAGTAAAAACAACCTTTATAGTTTCGAGTAAGATTCTTAACTCCAGCCATATAGACCAATTATAGATATATGATAAGTCATATTTAAGTTTAATTTCTGGTTTTGTATGATAATATCCTTGTATTTGGGCTAATCCGGTTAATCCAGGTTTAACTTTAAACCTTTCAATATATGAATCAATTTCTCTATTGAACTTATTAACAAAATACACTCTTTCTGGTC